>JAAYGP010000260.1 GCA_012727625.1 Clostridiaceae bacterium | reverse complement strand
TCCTTAAGCAATTTATCAGACAATTCACTCAAATCCTATAATACTATCGACCGGGCTGTCTGAAACTTTTCTGTTTCCTTGTCCGTATCAGTAACCTTATGTTCCGGAATATCAATTATGTTTTTTTCATACAGCCTGACAGGGCCAATAGCAATTCCCGGTGACACACCTTTTCCCTTAAGTTTCATAGGCAACCTCACAATCTAATTTTTATAAACCAGTAAACGTTACTTCCGGTTGTTTTGCATGCAGCCTGCCGGTTAATATCCAATTATCAGAATTTAATGATAACCCGGTATGTATCCGGCCTTATGGCAGCCTCAAAAGCCTGAGCTGCTTCCGTATAATCAAATACTGCGGAAATTAGCTTCTCAGGGTTTATTATGTTTTTTGAAAGCAGGTTAACCGCTGCATCAAAGGATCTGATACTGGGGCTTACCGCTCCTGTTATAACCGCCTCTGAATTGTGGAGCCAATTAGTGCTTATTTTTATCGGCACATCAGGATACTGTGAACTGTACATGACACAGCGGCCCAAATATCCCGTCATTTGAACAGCCTGCTCTGCAACGGACGAAATAGACGTTGTGTTAAATACAACATCTGCACCCCTGCCGTCAGTTAATTCTTTAACCTCTTTTACAGGATCGGTTTTAAAAGGATCAATTACATAGTCACACCCTAATTCCAGGGCGAGATTTCTGCGCTTTTCATCAGGTTCACTCATTATGATCCTTGTGCCCTGAAGTTTTAAGCATAAAAGGTGAAGCATGCCCATGATTCCGCCGCCTATTATAACGACATCATCACCCAGCTGGGGATTTCCCTGCCACACGCTGTTCACTATGCAGGCAAGAGGCTCTGTTAATGCTGCTTTTTCAAAGGAAATATCCTCAGGCAATATCCATATTTGTGTTGTATCCAAAGCAACATACTGGCCTAAACCGCCAATTCCATATATACCAGGTTCGTTAATCAGCTGTTTGTTAATGTCCACGCATAAATTTTCCTTTCCGCGATGGCAATAATAACAAACACCGCACTTGTACAATATTCTGGCAGCTACTCTGGTTCCCGGCTTATAAATGGAAACGTCAACATTGCTGCCCGCCTGAACAATTTCACCGGCAATTTCATGACCGCCTATAAAAGGAAGCGGAAATTTTTTTACACCGGTATAAACTCTTTGTTCATATGTGCACAAGGCGCATGCTTTTATTTTAACAAGAACCTGGTTTGGTTTTATCGCAGGCTTGTTGATTTCAATAATCTCAATTTTCTTTTCACTTGTTACCGCAACTGCTTTCATTTTATCGCACATATCAAGTACCTCGCAATTCTGTATGAAATAAATTTATCCAACGCCCCCAAGCCACCTGGCTTACAGGGCAGGAACTTTAAAGCTTCGTTCTTATACGCATTTTAAGAAATCGTATTTAAAAGAATGAATAAATAACGTGGCGTCGGTATTATCGGCGCCACGTTTTTTAACTTGGCGTTAAAAAGATTTTTACAGGATACCTATTAATCCTCCGATAACGCCCACCACAGCAATAATAAGAATAACTGTCACCGAGGAAACACCTTTTTTAAGCAACCAATAACATCCCAATGTCAACGCCAGTGGTAATATACCCGGCATAATCTTATCAAACAGTTCGGTTTGCAAAACAAATACTTTATCCTCAGCCTGTTCAATCTGGACAACAGTTCTAAGGGATACATAGTTGGCTACCAGGCCCCCGATAACTGCATTGCCCATTATCCCTGCTCCCATGATCATTCTTTTGATGGTTCCGCTTTCCATAAACTCAAGAATTTTCTCGCTGCCTTTATTATAACCAAGATTGAAAAGCCAGTAACCGACACCATAATAAATCGCATAAAAGACAATCGAATAAATTACAGGTGCAACTACACTTCCTTCAATTGCCAACCCAATAAAGAATACAATCAGAAGTGGTATCACAACACCCTGCCACAAAGGATCGCCAACACCTGCAAGAGGTCCCATAAGTCCTGCCTTAATTGAGGTAAACGCATCATCATCAAAATCGGCGCCGTTGGCTTTCTGCTCTTCCATTGCCGCGACCAGTCCCACAATAGGTGAGCCGAAAGCATTTTCCGTGTTTATGAATTTGAGATGACGCTTCATTGCTCTTTTTCTTTCTTCCGGATCATCCTTGTAAAGTCTTTTAATTACCGATGACATGGCATGAAGAAAACCAATGCCCTGCATACGCTCATAGTTGTAACATGATTGGAAATAATACATCCAGTTAAGCCATGCGGTAATTAAATCCTTTTTGGTCAACGAGGGGCCGCTTTTCTGACCCGTAACATTTCTTTCCATAATATCAGCCATTTTGCGCACCTCCTACGTTTCCTTTCAATTGCATATAAATTATTGTTATGCAAAGTGAAATAAGACTTAAAGGAAGAATTGGCACTCCGAAGTATGCGGCGAGTAAAAATCCAAGGAAGAAGAATATCCTTGCTTCGCCTTTAAATATGGAAAGCAGTATCATGCCAATACCCACAGCAGGTAACATTCCTCCGATAATACCAAGTATTCGAAGCACGTTTCCGCCTAACGCATCAATTGCGCCCTGAATATACTGCCCGCCAAAATAAGCCGCCAGGAAGCATGGTATGAATGTCATAGCAAACAGAAGAAGCTGGGGCAAGAGAATGTTAACGATCCAAACTTTCTCAGGTTTACCTTCATCAGCGTATTTTTCTGCCAAAGGCACAAACGCTGTGTCCAATGTTAAACGACCAACCCACACAATAGTTCCGAGAAGTCCCAATGGAACCGCTATTGCCAGGGCGGCCTCGGTTTGCATGCCGCCGGATATGGCAAGCGCTGTTCCCAATATCCCTGCTAATGACATGTCACTTGGCATAGAACCGCCTGCACTTATAATACCTATATACATCAGGTTAATAGTGGCACCGATTATCGTACCCGTTACCGGATCGCCAAGGATCAGTCCAACAACGAGCCCGCTTACCATAGGCCTGTATAATATGGCATAGTTCCCTAAACCGCCGAATGGCCACGGGCTGTTTGCGAGATAATAGCAAAGACCGATTAAAATTGCTTGAAATACACTCATATCTAACCTCCCCTACCTATATGAATTTTTTAACATCCTCAGCCTTATCACTGGGAACCAGCTGGTAATGCATAGTGATACCTTTTCCCATGATGCGTTTAAAGCTTTCCACTTCCTCCGGGCTGGCAGAGACGTTTCTGTTAAATCTTTTCCTCCCTTCTTTTGCTCCCATTCCACCAAGAATAACCCTGGTCAATTTCACACCACCGTCAATAATTGCCTCAATAACTTCAGGCACCTTTACCAGCAGGATAATATTTTCTCCCGGGGCAGGGTCTTCCTTAAGAAAATTAATGGCATCGGCGGTGGTCAGAATATCCACGGTAATACCCGGTGGTGCAGCTGCTTTCAAAAGTCTCTGCATAAAGGTATCTTTAGTCAAAGGATCATCAGCAATAACAATCCTGTTGCCGTTGGTTTGTTTCACCCATGCGGTTACCACCTGGCCATGGACGAGGCGGTCGTCAATTCTGGCCAAAACAATATTCTTCATCAGATATTCACCCCAAAATATTTATTGACATTTATTATTGTGTCTTTGGCTCTGCTAAGGATGTCTTCACATAATTCAGCGGCACCTGATGTTTCCCTGGACATTAAAAATTATAGAATATGTACAAATGTACATGGGGTTTTATTATTTTGTTTGTCACATTTGCTGAAACTGTTTCTTAAGAGTAACTCCCGGTTTTATATACTCATAACATGAGACTTCTTTGTTACTGTTCACAGGTTCTGTTAAATGATATTGTGCAATAGAAGGAAACTTTGGTGGAATGAAGCTTAGCCTTAACGGTTCTTAACGCTTATATTTTTCATGTTTTATAAAGGTAAACAGTAATTTTACTAAAATACTGCGGATAATTCATAAAAAGTTCTGTTATATTGCCGATATATAAACAGATTATATCTTTTTATTAAATCGCATGGGGTGATCATAATGAAAAAGCTTTTTACGGGAATTGGGGACAGCATAAAGAAAATGCATTCCGGTAACAAGGTAAAAAGCGTTAAAAACAGCAGCTCATTAAACTTTAAGGCGGTTGCTTCCGATTTATTTTCTTCAAAAAGCATTTTATCACAAATGGTATTGGTATTTCTTTTATTGATTATAATTCCTGTTTCAACCATCGGGTTTATTGCTGCAAATACTGCATCAAAAAGTATGATAAAAAGCGCTCAGGACAGTATAACTTCATCAACAAAGCAAACATCGGACTATTTTGACATATTTCTTCAGAAAGCTCAGGACATGTCGATGCAGGTAGTAGCTAATACAAATATACAGGAGTTTTTAGACGCTAAATCGGATGAAATGCCGGTCATGGACTGGGTAAATTTACAGAAAGCCGCACATGAAGCATTGAACAGCATAAACAACACATCAAATGAAATAGTTGCCAAAATTCTGAGCAATGAGGGGAAAGCTCTTGGGGAAATGGTTTCGCCCCCTGATTTCGAAGCAGTTAAGGCAACTGAATGGTATAAAATAGTGGATGAAGCAGGCGGGAGAGGCGTCTGGATTGATTACAGCGAGGGTATGTCAGATACTAAAGGCGCGACGGTCATTTTCAGCGCAAACAGAGCAGGAGCCGGGTTGTCCCTGGTAAGGATGATTAAGTCCCTGAAATTCCGTGAAAATATTGGGATTGTGTTTGTCGATGTAAGTTATCAGAAAATATCCAGTGTTCTGTCAAATATTAAACTTGGAATGAATGATTCTACTTATTTGCTGACAAATGAAGGTGTGGTTTTATCCACTGAAGGCCAGGATGCTGAGGAGGCACTTTTGCAAAAACAGTTTATACAGGAAGTGAAACAACGCTCTGAACAGAGTGAAACAGGGCTTTTCACTGTTAACGAGAGCGGACAGGAGCTTCTGGTTGCATATACAAAGTCTCCGGTCACCGAAATGACAGTCATTACAACTGTACCATATTCCACTATTTCGGAAGGTGCAAGACAAATAACCAAAACCACAATACTGGCAGGTGTAATATTTGTTATTCTGGCTGTGGCTTTTGGCTTTGTGTTTTCACTCAGAATGACGG
>JAAYGP010000259.1 GCA_012727625.1 Clostridiaceae bacterium | reverse complement strand
TGATTCAGACCGGAAGGCCATGTCAACAGTCAATCTTATTGATGGTAAAAACATAGTAATTGTTAAAGGCGCATTTGATGTTCTTGTTTCAAAATGTGTTTCCGGAAACATGGATGAAGCTGAAAGAATTAATGAGAAAATGGGCAGTAATGCGCTACGTGTGATTGCCATCGCATACAAGGAGATTAAAGATGTCCCGACGGAACCTAAACCGGAGGATTTGGAATCTGAGCTTACCTTTATGGGATTGGTCGGAATGATAGCTCCGCCCAGGGAAGAAGCCTATGAAGCGGTCTAAATTTGTCGGAAAGCCGGAATAAAGCCTGTTATGATAACAGGTGACCATGTTCTTACAGCATCAGCAATTGCCAAAGATTTGGGGATTCTTCTGGACGGCGATGAAGCCGTATCGGGAGCGGAACTGGCCGGTATGTTGGAAGAGGAGTTAAGCAGCCGTGTTGATAAAATATCGGTTTACGCCAGGGTATCTCCGGAGGATAAAATACGGATTGTAAAGGCATGGCAAAACAAAGGACAAATTGTGGCAATGACCGGTGACGGAGTGAATGATGCGCCCGCCCTGAAAGCTGCCGATATAGGCTGTGCGATGGGAATTACCGGTACGGATGTGGCCAAGGGTGCTTCGGATATGACTTTAACCGATGACAATTTTGCCACCATTGTTGATGCGGTAAAGGAGGGCCGCGGCATTTATGACAATATTAAAAAAGCGGTTGCGTTTCTTTTGGGAACAAATATCGGAGAACTTTTAACAGTGTTTTTTGCCATGATATTCTGGCAGAAGTCACCACTTTTATCAATGCAATTGTTATGGATTAATCTTGTTACCGACAGTCTTCCTGCCATTTCATTGGGAATGGAGGCTGTGGAGCCTGATGTAATGGAAAGAAAGCCAAAGCCAATGGATGAAAGCATTTTTGCTCATGGGCTTTTAGCGCGTGTAATATTGCAGGGCGTTATGTTCTCCGCTCTTACACTGTTTGGTTTCCGGCAGGGGTACAGAATAACAGGCAGCATAGACGGCGGGCGGACCATGGCTTTTATTATTCTGGCGCTTACCCAGGTGGTACATTCATTTAATATGCGCTCTGATCATTCGCTGTTTAAAATAGGCCCGTTTACCAACGGCAAGCTGAATGTGTCAGCTTTGATTTCAGTTTTGCTGATTGCCTTTGTCGTGTTTATAGAGCCTGTGGCAAATGTTTTCGGGCTCACAAGACTGCCGGCAGGGTTATATCTTGAAGCTGCGGGTCTTGCATTTATTCCTCTTCCCGTACTGGAGCTGACAAAGGCTTTTGGCATAATAAAGAGCCATCACAGTAAAAACATATAATACAGGACTGTTTATTGCATATCGTCCTTTAAAAGCAGGACTTTCCGAATATCAGTCCCTGAACTGTCAACACTCATTTTTCTTTCAGTTGCAATTCAGGGCAATTTGTATTTAACCCGGCGGATGCTTTATGAAAGGGGTATGCGTGGCATTGTTTTTATAATTGACAAAATGAATATTAAGTTATAAAATAGAATTAACACCCCACCCAGGGTGTAGTATCCTGCGAGGAGTGATATTGTGAACCGGAAATTCAATGTTTCAGGTATGACATGTTCGGCTTGTTCCGCCGCTGTTGATAGAAGCGTAAGAAAACTTGAGGGTGTTTCAGATGTAAATGTAAACCTTTTAACGAACAGCATGACTGTGGAATATGACGATAAGATTGTTGAACCCGAAAAAATAATACAGGCTGTTGAGGAAGCGGGTTATAATGCATCGCTGTATACGGCTGAGGTTAAACCCCTCAAAGATGTTAAGCCTTTAAACTCCGTTAAGGAGCAGATTAAGGGCATGAAGCAGCGCCTTGCGGTTTCATTTGTTTTTTTAATTCCTCTTATGGTCATATCAATGGGACATATGGTGGGAATTCCATTGCCTATGTGGCTCCACGGCACCGGGAATGCGGTTAACTTCGCGTTTCTGCAGTTGCTTTTAACCCTGCCCATTGTTTATGTAAACCGAAAGTATTATCAGACAGGATTTAAAACCCTGTTCCGTGGGTCACCGAATATGGATTCGTTAATTGCAATCGGATCATCAGCAGCGATTATTTACGGCATTTTTGCTATTTTCAGAATTGGTTATGGTTTGGGTCATAACCAGCCTGATATAGTTGAAAAATATAAAAATGATCTCTATTTTGAGACAGCAGCAATGATTCTTGCGCTTATTACACTTGGCAAGTTTCTTGAAGCCGGATCAAAGGGAAAGACATCAGAGGCCATAGAAAAGCTTATGGATTTGGCTCCAAAAACCGCAATTATAATCCGCGATGGAAAAGAAACTGAAATACCTGTTGAGAATGTTAAAAAAGGCGACATTGTTGTTGTAAAGCCCGGCGGAAGAATACCTGTTGACGGAGTTATAGTTGAGGGAAGCTCATCCGTTGATCAATCGGCATTAACCGGCGAAAGCATACCGGTTGAAAAACACGCGGGAGATAAGGTTTTTGCTGCTACGATTAATAAATCGGGATATTTTAAGTTCAGTGCTGAAAAGGTTGGAAGTGATACAACCCTGGCACAGATAATACGGCTTGTGGAGGAAGCTGCCTCTTCAAAGGCTCCTATTTCAAAGCTTGCCGACAAAATCAGCGGAATCTTTGTTCCTGCTGTAATTGGGATTTCATTAATTTCGGCGGTAATTTGGCTTATGGCAGGAGAATCCTTTGAATTTGCCTTGTCTGTCGGTATATCCGTTCTTGTGATTTCCTGCCCGTGCGCATTAGGGCTTGCCACACCCGTGGCGATAATGGTCGGGACAGGTGCAGGGGCTTCCAACGGCATATTGATAAAATCTGCTGAAGCACTTGAGACAGTCCACGCAATTGACACTGTGGTTCTGGATAAAACAGGAACAATAACCGAGGGAAAACCTGCGGTAACCGATATTGTCGCATTGAACGGCATGACCGGGGAAGAATTGTTGTTAATAGCGGCGTCCATTGAAAAACCGTCTGAGCATCCATTGGCCGATGCTGTGGTGGAAAAGGCTTACCAGGCCGGCCTTACACTAAAAAACACGGATAAATTTGAGGCAATTCCCGGCAGAGGCATTATTGCGGAGCTTGACAATAAAACATATATTGCGGGAAATCTGGCTTTCATGGCAGAAAGAAATATTTTAACAGATGGTATAAGTGACATTTCCGACACCTTTGCCAGGGAAGGGAAAACCCCTTTGTATTTTGCGGAAGATAAAAAGCTTATAGGGGTGATTGCTGCGGCAGATACAATCAAACCTACAAGCTATGACGCAATAGAGCAGTTTAAGGAAATGAATCTTGATGTTGTAATGCTCACCGGGGATAATGAAAAGACAGCGGAAGCCATACGCAGAAAGTTTAATATAGACAAGGTTATATCTGATGTACTGCCCCAGGATAAGGAAAGTGTTATAGGAAGCATCCAGCAGGGCGGTAAAAAGGTCGCAATGATAGGTGACGGCATTAATGACGCGCCTGCCCTGGTGAGAGCCGACGTGGGAATAGCAATCGGGGCGGGAACTGACATCGCCATTGAATCCGCTGATATTGTCCTTGTGAGAAATGATTTGCAAAGCGCTGTAACTGCAATACAGCTAAGTAAGGCTACTCTCAGAAACATTAAGCAGAACCTGTTCTGGGCGTTTTTCTACAATACCCTGGGCATTCCCATTGCTGCCGGTTTGTTGTATCCTGCATTCGGATTAAAACTAAGCCCTATGTTCGGAGCTGCTGCAATGAGCCTGAGTTCTGTTTTTGTTGTAACAAACGCGCTGAGGTTAAAATTTTTCAGGCCAAAACCGGTCAGGGCAAAATAAGCGTTTTTACAGAAGTATGGTTTATATTAAAACGAAAGGAGCAAAGGCATATGGAAAAAATAATCAAAATAAAAGGAATGAGCTGTGGCCATTGCCGGGCAAGGGTTGAAACAGCATTGAACGCCATGA
>JAAYGP010000258.1 GCA_012727625.1 Clostridiaceae bacterium | reverse complement strand
TCCGTAACAGGGAACAGGCAAAAATGTTTCTGGATATGGGGGTTCAAAGGCTTGGAAACGGTTTTTCATCAACGCCTGTAATTTGCAACGGTGATAAAAACAACTTCAACCAGGACGGTTATAAACACAGGCAAGCTTTCATATAATTAGGAGGAACCTAATTTATCGGGGGCTTCATGAAAACCAGATTCAGCAATGTTTTAAAGATATCAAGTGTATATGTTGCTTCAACAATTGGAGCTGCGTTTGCATCCGGGCAGGAAATCATTAAATTTTTCACCCGTTTTGAGATAAAAAGCTTTCCGGGAGTTTTTATTGCGGGTTTCCTGTTTGCGGTTGTTGCAATAGCCGTATTGGATATTGTTTATTATTGCGAGGTGAAAAACAGCGGCGAATTACTTAATATACTCGGTGGAAAACTTGTTGGGAAATTTTTTGAGTATATGACGCTGCTTTTTTCTTTTTGCATTTTTATTGTCATGATAGCAGGAGCCGCTGCTTTATGGAACAGGCTTACGGACTTTTCATATACATCGGGTGTGCTTATAATGACATTGATCTGCATTATCCTGATATCTTTCAATATCAGGGGGATACTGACAGTCAGTGAGGTTTTGACCCCATTAATGATTGGCGGGATGTTATATTTGGGTGTTAAGGTTATATTCAGAAGTCAGGCAGTTATTTCGCAGGGTACAAGCTTAACAAATAACTGGCTCACATATGCGTTTTTGTATGCTTGTTACAACAGTATTTTAAATATTTTGGTAATGAGCAGCATGTATCCCTGGATTACAACAAGGAAAACAAGCATATATTCCGGTATTGCAGGCGGAACGGCGCTTTTTTTTGCCATGTGGGTTTTAAACCAGGCTTTATATATGAATCTGAAAACAATCCGTTACACTCAGCTTCCAATGGTGGAAATTTCAGCAATAATAGGGAAACTGGATTTTTTAATCTATTCTCTTATTCTTGCTTTTGCCCTGATTACTACAGCCATATCCTCAGGTTTTTGCTTCGTAAAAGGCTTTGAAGCGATAACAAAAAAGCCCCGGTGGCTGCTTAATATCTGTATGGGCATGCTTGCAGTGCCGTTTGCGAATCAGGGCTTTTCAGATATGGTTGGAACTATATATCCTGTGTTCGGCTACCTTGGCAGCTCGCTGGTCATCCTTCTGATTATAAGGTGGCTGCAAATCATTATGCAAAGAAGGAAAAGTCCGCAGAAAAAGAGAGCCTGATAACAAACCGTGGATACAAGTCATTATGCGAAGAAAGAAAGAAAGCCTGAAAAACATTATAGTAAAAATAGCCCTGAATTTACTTCCGGTATAAAATATGAGCATATTTACCTGTTAATCAATATAATGCAAAGAACCCCCGCTTGCAGAAACGGGGGCAGAATATATAAAACCTAATAATAGAACCTGATAAACTTAATTGAGTATATATCACATAAAAGATAATCATCGGTTTCTGTTTCCTGGATGATGATATAGTCGGTTCCAACCTTGACAAGAACCCCTTCCCTGTCAACAAACATATTGGTTCCCAAAAGAAATTCAACTTTTACATGACGGCCAATCTGAGTTTGAAGGAATCCCTGGGTGAAGTTTGTGTCTGACAAAACAGAATTTCTCACTCCACGGCCGCTGGTCATTATTGATGTACGGGAAGGGATTACCTGTTGTGCCTGCTGCATGGGCTGAAAAATACTTTGCTGCGAAAGGGAAGGCTGCATCATGCCTTGCTGAGCCATAGGTGACTGAATCATACCCTGCTGAGAAACCGCAGGCGGATATATATCTGGCTGCTGCATGGAAACAGTATCAGCTATTCCCATAGGAGTTTGTGAAATTCTTGCCTGGGGCAGACCGGGTTGATACTGATTCGGCATCATATCATGGGTCTGTTTCATTGGCGTGGCTGTTTCGGACGGCTCGGGAAGCTGAGGCCTTTTTGATGTGGCTTTAATCACGGTTTTCTTTGCTGCTGTGGTCGGTTGGGCAGCTTTTGCGGTATTATTTGTGATATTGTGTTCATTCATAGCAAAAAACCTCCAATTTCTTTTTATTAAACGTTTGCGCAAGATAGCCGGGCAATTTTATTCATATATTCTCAGAGTTGCAATTACACCCTATTGGTGTTCTGTCATATAAAGCGTCAGGAAAGACTAGTGTCAGGGCTTCTATGTTTGCGCATACAAGGGCGTAGGAGAATAAAAACAATGGTTTACAATACGATTGTAGTAAACTCCTGTTCTGGTTCGAGGGAAATATGTACTGCATCCTTCCTGAAATGGGTTGTAATACCATAAACATTCGCCCACACCAAAGTGCTTGTTTCCAGCAAGAGCCCAATCAGCGACATCATAATCCTCCTGCCTTGCGGGGATATTGTATATATTCTGAGGATTATACTCTCCGTAGACAGTTTCCATGGCGCATGTAAATTGATATGGCTGCAACAGGACTTTGCGCAAATCACCCTGATTCACTCTCATATATTCACCGTAGGGAACATGCACGCGATTCATTACAACGGTTGCAACTGCTTTCATACCGTTATCGCCCTCTCCCTCGGCTTCACAACGTATCATGCGGGCAAAAAGCTCTCTTGCGGATAATGGCATCCAATCACCTGACCTTGGTTGTTTCTTAGTATTATCCTATGCAGATTGGAATTTATGGTTCAAAATTTTTGTAAACTGTCCGGTAAAGAACCTTTATTTATTTGAAAGATGTTGTGCAGTAAAGGAAGCTTCCTTACGCTAAAGTTTCCTCCTGCTGCACAATATCTTTTAACAGATCCTGTGAACAGTAACCGTCATTGCTCAATATCCTGGGCGGCTATGGCAGAACCTTAATCAGGTCAGGGTGTGAACAGTAACACAATTTTCATATAAGATTCATATTAATCAAACTTACTATTGTTTTATTTCGCAGCTTAATTTAAAATAATGGTTAAGCTTAAAGGTTGGGGCTGGGAGATTAGTATGATTAGCATTAAAAGAATAAAAAATACAGACGAAATTGGGGATGCGTTTTATGTCAGGACCAAGGTGTTTGTACGTGAACAACATGTCCCTTTAGAGATTGAGATTGATGAGTATGATAAAACCGCGGAGCACGTAATTGCTTATCTCGAAGACAAGCCGATAGGATGCGGGAGATTGATATTAAACGGGAAAAAAGCCCGAATCGGCAGAGTCGCAGTTTTGAAAGAAAACAGGAGATGCGGCATCGGAAAAAAGATTTGTGTTGAACTTATGAACATAGCTCTGGAAAAAGGCGCGGAAGACATAGTTTTGGATGCCCAGATTACAGCTGTAGGTTTTTATAAAAAATTAGGCTTTGCTGAAGCAGGGGAAAAATTTATGGAAGCCGGCATTGAGCATATTCAAATGAAAAAAAGCTTAAACGGCGGTGCATAGGCACCACAAATCTCAACCTGTTAATTTAGCAGCCCCGTATATATAGTGGAAATTTTAAGAATTCAATAAATTTTGGAGGTATTTATGAAACTTGCATTTTCAACTTTAGGTTGCCCGGATTTTAGCTGGACTGATATATATTCAATGGCCAAGGATCTTGGCTATCATGGAATTGAAATCCGAGGGCTTGGGGATGATATTTTTGCTGTAAAAGCACAGCCCTTTAAGGAAAGCGTGCTGCCTCATACAATTAAAAAACTTGCTTCACTTCACCTGGAGATTCCTTGTCTTTCCTCGGGCTGCTGTCTTAAGTTTGCAGACAGGGAGGATGAAAATATAAAGGAAATAACCCAGTATATTTATCTGGCAAATAAGCTTAATACTCCTTTTGTAAGAATACTGGCCGATCTTAAGCCACACCCGGAGGAAGATGTGGATGATGAAGTGGTGTTAAAGACACTGCGCAGGCTTATTCCCATTGCTGAGGGGAAGGATGTTGTTTTACTGATTGAAACCAACGGTGTATATTCAGATACATCAAGATTAAAGAATTTGCTGGATCTTGCTGCAAGTGATTCTGTGGCTGCTTTATGGGATATACATCATCCATACCGCTATGCAGGTGAAACTCCGGAAAAAACGGTTCAGAATCTCGGTGCGTATATCCGCTATGTGCATGTTAAGGATTCAGTTATTGAGAACGGACAGGTTAAATACAAGCTGATGGGTGAGGGGGATCTGCCCTTTAATGACATGATGCTTGCTTTACGGTCAATTAACTACGAGGGTTATATCTCTCTGGAGTGGGTTAAGCGCTGGTCTTCTGATTTGCATGACGCAGGTATTGTATTCCCTCATTTTGCCCATTTTATGAGCCGCTATATAGATAAACCCCAGGCTAAAAGAAGTCTTTATTTTAACAGTGATAGAACCGGTCAGTATATCTGGGAAAGGGATACCTTAATTGACTTGACTTTTCCCCAGGTTCTTGATCGTGTTGTTGAGGAGTTTCCCGATCAATATGCATTCCGTTACACAACACTGGATTACACAAGGACATACCGTGAATTCAGGGATGATGTGGATACATTTGCCCGCTCTCTGATAGCCCTGGGGGTTAAACGCGGGGATCATGTGGCAATTTGGGCTACAAACGTTCCACAATGGTTTATAACTTTCTGGGCAACAACAAAAATCGGAGCAATCCTTGTAACAGTAAACACAGCCTATAAAATCCATGAAGCGGAATATCTCCTGCGTCAGTCGGACACTCATACCCTTGTCATGATTGACGGATACAAGGATTCGGATTATGTTGGTATCGTTAAGGAGCTTTGTCCCGAACTGGAAACAACAAAGCCCGGTGAGCCGCTTCATGCAAGACGGCTGCCGTTTTTACGAAACATCATAACCATAGATTCAAAACAAAAGGGATGCCTGACGTGGGATGAAGCCATGGATATGGCTGTAAAGGTGCCGATTTCCGAGGTTTACCGCCGTGCTGCTGAAATTAACAAGCACGATGTATGCAATATTCAATACACATCGGGCACAACTGGCTTCCCAAAAGGAGTAATGCTTACACATTACAATATTATAAACAACGGCAAAAACATAGGCGATTGCATGGAACTTTCCACAGCCGATCGGATGCTTTTGCATGTGCCAATGTTCCATTGCTTTGGCATGGTTTTGTCCATGACCGCGGCAATTACTCATGGAGCCACATTATGTCCGATTCCTTATTTTTCTCCAAAAAAATCACTTGATTGTATCAACAGAGAGAAAATAACCTGCGTTAATGGTGTTCCCACCATGTTTATAGCAATGCTTGCCCATGAAGATTTTGAAAAAACTGATTTTTCCTGCATGAGGACTGGGATAATGGCAGGAAGCCCCTGTCCTGTAAAGGTTATGCAGGACGTTGTGGATAAGATGAACATGAAAGAGATAACAATTGTTTATGGACAGACCGAGGCATCACCGGGCTGCACCCAAAGCCGTACGGATGATCCGCTGGAAATTCGTGTTAACACTGTGGGTCGTGCCTTGCCCGGAGTTGAATGTAAAATAGTTGATCCGATAACAGGAGAGGATTTGCCGGATGGAGTTGATGGTGAATTTGTTGCCCGCGGATATAATATCATGAAAGGCTATTATAAGATGCCTGAAGCCACGGCTGCCGCTATTGACGCAGACGGCTGGCTCCATACCGGAGACCTTGCCCGTAGGGATTCCAACGGCTGCTTTAAAATAACAGGCCGCATAAAGGATATGATTATACGTGGAGGAGAAAATATCTATCCCAAGGAAATAGAAGATTTTATATATACTCATCCAAAGGTTAAGGACGTTCAGGTTATCGGTGTGCCCGACCAGCAATATGGTGAGGAAATCATGGCCTGTGTTATTTTAAAAGAGGGGGAGACAATGACTGAAGACGAATTGAAGGATTATGTCCGTTCCAATATGGCAAAGCATAAAACTCCCCGCTATGTGGATTTTGTTACGGAATTTCCGATGAATGCTGCAGGGAAAATATTAAAGTACAAAATGCGGGAGAACGCGATTGAAAAACTTAAGCTGAAAGAGGAGCAGGTTGTGTAAAGGCGGGATTTGTATACATCCCATAAAAATAAAAACGCTAATATTAAAAATTTGACTGAAAGAAGTGTATTTTAGTCCGCCAGGCGTAAATACACTTCTTTTTCGGCAGAAATACAGATTAAACCCGCATCCTTGCATTGCCCTATACAAATATATTCCTTTTCCGATGTTTACAATCCCGCTGAAATACTATATGTTATGATTTTAAAAAGCAGAATTTTTACTTTACAATTACGCTGACTCCGTCCGGTATTACAGCTATGCCTGAATTTTTCCCCAGAATACTGTCCGATATTGAAACTGCAGTTTTCAAATCCGGGGCATATGTCATATGCATTTCTTCCACAGTTTTTGCCAATTTTTCATTGGTAACAAAAATAACTTTCGCTTTTTCCATAACCCGGGCAAGAATCTGGGCCTGCCATTGATCCGGCCTGGTTTTTTCACTGGGTATTCTAAGAATACGTTCCGTAACTTCCCGAACAGTTTTTGATTTTGCGAAGTATTCATAAAATGCCTGCCCTCCGTGGCCATCTGTGCATGAAGCCGCCATAATTATAATCCCGCCTTTTTTGACGCAGCTCTCTGCTGAGGTCATACCTTTTACAGCCTGGTAAATATTCTGATCCAAAGGATAACCGCCGTTTGATGTAATAACAATATCAGAAGGCTTTGGTTTCACTTGCGCGAGTTCCATAACAAAAGAGCAGCCCGCCTTATGCGCCTTAATCCAATCACCTGCAAATGCCCTGATAACCTCTTTTCGCGAATTAAGTACAACGTTCAGAATAAATTTTAGTCCGCAAACCTTAGCTGCGTATACCATGTCTTTATGGACAGGATTATCTTTAAGGGTTCCTGCCCTGGATAAGCTGCTCGCAATAAATTCTGCATTGTGGTTATACATTACTGTTTCCTTTGAGGCTATGCCGGGCAGGATACTTTTCCGTCCTCCTGAAAAGCCTGCAAAAAAATGAGGTTCAATAAAGCCCTCAGCAATGATAAAATCAGCCCAGTCGACAAGGGAGTTAACCCACAATTCACCTCCGGACGGGAGCAGCCCCTTAAATGTCATTGACTTTTTGTCTTCGCTGTTATGAATATTAAGGTCTTCTTTCTTAGCAATTTCATTCCCAAACTTTTCAATTATTTCATCTCTTGTTATAGGCCTATGCATTCCGGTCGCGATTAATATTTTTATTTCCGCTTCCGGATTTTCCGAACGTATCTCCGATAGAATCAATGGCAGGGTTAGTTTGCTTGGGACAGGTCTTGTGTGATCGCTTGTAATTATTAAAATCCTGTTATATTTTTTAGTTATCATAGAAAGTCGGGCCGTGCCTGTTGGATTTCTGAGTGCGTCCAACACCCTTTCGGTTTCGGTGCCGCTGCTTTTATATTTTTCCACGCGGGATTCAAAAACGCCCAGTAACCTTTTTTCATCAATTTCAACTTCCATTTTTGTTTTACCATAGGGTATTTTTATTAACATGTTTTTGCCTCCGGTTTATATATTTTTATTTTAAATAAAAAGCTGCTGATTATAGAGGTAATAGAC
>JAAYGP010000030.1 GCA_012727625.1 Clostridiaceae bacterium | reverse complement strand
TCTCCCTTCCATAAAAAATCCTAATTTATAAAATTTACCACAAAATAACCAATTGAAACAGAAAAGCAAATTACGCTAATTTTCAGACAAATAAGATGTAGTATTTTCAATGTTTTAATTTTATTATAACAATAAGAGATTATTTTAACAATATATTTGGGGTTAAATATATTGAATTCTTATGACAGGATGATGCAAAATGTCTTTTCAGGAATTTTATTATACAACACTTCAGCAGATTGTCGATGAAGCCGAAGTTCTGGGAATAAGAATTAATTACTCGGAAAACATGGAATTGTTTAAAAAACCTGTTAAAGTGAATGGAATCACAATACAGAATTCGCTTGCGGCACATCCGATGGAGGGTTGCGACGGGACCCTGGATGGAAGTCCGGGAGAATTTACATACAAACGATACGCCAATCTGGCCCGGGGAGGTACCGGGCTTATATGGGTTGAGGCTACTGCTGTTGTGCCGGAGGGCAGAGCAAATCCCAGGCAATTGTGGATACATGAAAACAACTTGTCCGATTTCCGGAAGTTAAATGAAATTATTCGCAAAAGCAGCCATGATTTCAGTCCGGATTTCAAACCTGTTTGCATTTTGCAGCTCACACACTCCGGAAGGTTCAGTAAGCCTGATGGAAAGCCTGCTCCCATAATTGCCTGCCCTAATCCCTATTTTGGCGTTGGTGCTGAAAGCAGTCATGTTATCTCCGATGACGAGCTTGAAAAACTTGAGGAAATTTTTGAAGAAGTTGCCTGCCTTGCCTGGAGGGCAGGATTTCACGGTGTGGATATAAAAAGCTGCCATAGCTACCTTTTGTCAGAGCTTCTAAGCGGTTTTACAAGAAAGGGAAAGTACGGAGAGACTTTTGAAGGACGAACGAGGTTCCTAATGAACGTTGTGAAAAGAATCAGATCAAGGCTTGGCAGTAAATTTATTGTTACAACCAGAATAAATATATATGACGGAATTCCTTATCCCTATGGGTGGGGAACGGACAGGGAAGATTACCTCAAGCCTGATTTGGAGGAGCCTGAAAGGCTTATAAGAAAGCTGTACTTAAACGGTGTTGAGCTTGTTAATATATCAATGGGCACACCTTATTACAATCCCCATGTCAATCGCCCATTCAACAAAGGAGGATACATACCGGATGAGCATCCGTTAGTCGGAGTCGCAAGATTTATTAACGGAACCGGTGAGATACAAAGGGCCGTTCCTGAAATAGCCGTGGTTGGCACAGGGTATAGCTGGCTCAGGCAGTTTGCTCCGTATTTTGCGGCGGGGACACTGGAAAACGGGCTTGCAAGGCTCATAGGATTTGGAAGACAGGCTTTTGCCAATCCCTTTTTTGCGGGGGACATTTTAAAAGGTCTGCCGATGGCAAAAGAAAAAAGCTGCCTTGCCTGCGGAAAGTGTTCGGATATTATGAGGGCAGGCGGCCCGACGGGATGTGTTGTAAGGGATGCCAAAACATACTCACCGGTTTTTAAAAAATACTTTGCCATAAAGAATGTCTCCAATTGTTAAAGGGAGGTTGGTATGCTAAAAGGTCTGTACATATTAAACAGAGATGCATATGAGAAAATATACAATAATGAAACAAGGCTTGAAATAGGGCGGATTGTTGATATATATGCCCCGCCCCAGACAGCGGAATCAATTTCCCGGAACCTCTCATTGCTCGCCCGGGCGGATGTGATTTTTTCAGGCTGGGGTGCCCCGGTTATGGATGAAAAATTTCTTAAGGCCGCTCCAAATCTTAAGGCTGTATTTTATGGGGCGGGATCGGTAAAGTATTTCGTAACTGATGCTTTCTGGGAAAGAAATATTTTAATTACCAGCGCTTATGCTGCCAATGCCGTTCCTGTTTCAGAATTTACGTTGTCACAGATATTGTTCTGCCTTAAACGGGGGTGGCATTTTGTAAACTATATCAGGAAAAACGGTAGTTACCCGGAGCAAAGGTTTGTTCCGGGGGCCTACGGCAGCACAGTCGGTCTTATTTCACTGGGGAGCATCGGGCAGAGAGTGCTGGGCCTTTTGAAGCATTTTGATCTTAATGCGATAGCATATGATCCTTATATATCCTGTGAAAAAGCAAAAGAGCTGGGGGTTGTGCTATGCCCCCTCGACGAGATTTTTAAACTCTCGGATGTTGTTTCAGTACACACCCCCCGGCTTAAAGAAACTGAAAATATGATAAGAGGCAGGCATTTCAGATTGATGAAAAAAGGTGCGTCCTTTATAAACACCGCCCGTGGCGCGATTGTTTGCGAGGCGGAAATGATCGAAGTTTTTAAGGAGCGCCCTGATTTACACGCCGTTCTGGATGTTACATGGCCGGAGCCTCCAGAGAAAAACTCACCCCTTTATACCCTTGAAAACATAACATTAACTCCCCATATCGCCGGAGCAATGGATAGTGAATGCGGCCGCATGGGCGGGTATATGCTGGAGGAGCTCAAGCGTTTTATTGACGGACAGCCCTTAAAATGGGCCATAACGCGCAAACAGGCCTCAATAATGGCTTAAGTGAAACTTGGTGCTAAAATCACGTTTAAAATGTGATATGAGATTTCAGGTTATAAATCTGAAATTGAAAAGAAATGTATTCACAAACAATTCTGTATAAGGAGGATGGACATGAATAAACAAAAATCAATTTTGATAACAGGCGGGTCCAGAGGAATAGGCAATGCCATAGCAAGGCAGATGGCAAAGGAGGGCTATGGAGTTGCTATAATGGACGTTTTTGATGAAGCTGAGGCAAAATGTGGCATTGAGGCGGTAAAACAGTTTGGCTGGCCTGTTTTGTATATCAAAGGAGACATAACCTCCGCGAAGAGCAGGAGACAAGCCATAGATTCAGTTATGAACACTTTCGCAAGACTTGATGTTCTTGTAAATAATGCCGGCGTGGCACCAAAAAAGAGAATGGACATATTGTCCACAACAGAAGAAAGTTTCGATTTTGTAACGGGAATAAATCTCAAGGGTACTTTCTTCATGACGCAGCTGGCTGCAAATGCAATGATAAACCAGGTTAAAGAGAACATTGATATAAAGCCTGTTATTATAAACATATCCTCCATGTCCGCTTACACATCATCTTACCAAAGAGGTGAATACTGCATATCAAAGGCAGGCATCAGCATGATTACAACTTTATTCGCCGACAGGCTTGCAGAGTTTGGCATCTGCGTTTATGAAATCAGGCCGGGCATTATAATGACGGATATGACGGCAACGGTAAGGGAAAAATATGACTCCCTTATAAACGACGGGCTTTTGCCTATTAAGAGGTGGGGATATCCTGAGGATATTGCAAATGCCGTATCTCTGCTCTGTTCCGGTAAGCTTGCGTATTCAACCGGGGAGGTTATCAATGTGGACGGAGGATTCCACATCAGAAGGCTTTAGTTGCGCAAATATTTTGAATGTTATTTACCATAAAGACCATAATTATCTATTTATTGGGAGGTTCAAACGGTATTATGAAGAAAGATATTGTAAGCGTTGATGACCTGGATATTAAAATTTTTTCACTGAACACTGTGATCGCAGGAAGCGGGGCTGCAGGATTGAATGCGGCTGATACCCTTTATTCCATGGGACAAACCGACATAGCAATCGTTACTGAGGGGCTTTTAATGGGAACCTCCAGAAATACGGGTTCAGACAAACAAACATATTACAAGCTTACTCTTTCAGGAGACTCTTCCGATTCAGTGGTGGCAATGGCAGAAACTTATTTTAACGGCGGCTGCATGCACGGTGACATTGCTTTGATTGAAGCAGCTCTTTCACCCAGATGCTTTTTTAAGCTTGTTGATATCGGTGTTCCCTTTCCTCATAACAAATATGGCGAGTATGTGGGATATAAAACCGACCATGATCCAAGGCAGAGAGCAACATCGGCAGGGCCTCTTACATCAAGGTTCATGACGGAGAAACTGGAGATGCAGGTTAAAAACAAAGGCATTAAAATATTTGACGGATATCAGGTTATTGGAATCCTGATTGAAAAAACAAATGGCGAAACTAAGGCAACCGGGCTTGTAACCCTTGATAAAAACGCCGCCAGCAGGGGCAAACTGGAGATTGTACTGTTTAACTGCACCAATATCATATATGCTACCGGAGGGCCAGCAGGAATGTATTTGACATCGGTTTACCCTAAATGCCATATGGGTGCTTCGGGAATAGCTTTCGAGGCGGGCGCAAGAGGCATTAACCTTACTGAATCTCAATACGGCATAGCTTCGGTTAAATTCAGATGGAACCTGTCGGGCACATACCAGCAGGTTTTGCCCCGATATATATCAACAAACCCGGATGGCATTGACCCGAAGGAGTTTTTAAACGAATATTTTGATACTCCGGGTCAGATGCTGGACGCTATATTCCTGAAAGGATACCAGTGGCCTTTTGATCCGGGGAAAATTGAAAACCATGGCTCGTCCATAATTGATATCCTTGTCTATAATGAAACCCGGTTGAAAGGGCGAAGGGTATTTCTTGATTTTACAAAAAATCCCCAATGGGGCAGCATAGACGGCAAACTTGATTTTTCCCTGCTCGGTAAGGAGGCTTATGAATATCTTGAAAAATCCGGAGCGCTTTTCGGCACTCCCGTGGAAAGGCTTGCAAAAATGAACATGCCGGCCATAGAGCTGTATAAGTACAACGGAATAGATATAACAAAGGAATACCTGGAAATTGATGTGTGTGCCCAGCATAATAATGGCGGACTGGTTGGGAATATATGGTGGGAAAGCAATATAAAACATCTATTCCCGGTCGGGGAGGTAAACGGTGTGTTCGGAGTTTACAGACCCGGGGGAAGTGCGCTTAATTCCACGCAGGTAGGGAGCGTGAGAGCTTCCATGTATATCATCGGACACTATAATGCATGTCCGCCCGAAGCAGATGTGTTTTTTGAAAGAGCTAAGAAGCAGATAACCGACAGGATTAACATTGCAAAATCCTTCGTTAAAAATCTTGATACACAGTCAAATGTTCTGGAACTCAGAAAAAAATATCAGGAGAGAATGACAAGGCACGGAGCGCATATAAGATCCGCGGCGGGGGTTGAGCATAGCCTGGCCGGGTGCAGAAAAGACCTTAAGGACATTTTTAGTAAAACAAGGCTTTCTTCATTGTCAGAGCTTCCGGATGCGTTCATAAACAGGGATATACTTTTGTCTCAGTTCGTTTATTTAAGCGCGAGTGATTCATATATAAAAAAAGGCGGAACCAGCCGGGGTTCTTATCTTATAACAAGTGAAAAAGGCAGGCTGCCCCATGGGAAACTTGGAAATGAATTTAAGTTTATACCCGACAGTAAAGCATTATTGGATCAGGTTTGTGAAATAGAGCTTAAGGTTGAAGACGGTGACTACAAATGCATAACGGAATGGAAACCGGTACGGCCCATCCCGAAAGAGGATAACTGGTTTGAAAATGTTTGGAATGAATACAGGAAAGGAAATATTATGGCTTAGAAACATATTCCATAACCTGCATAAAAAGCTTATGTGATACAGTTTTCACCATGTATCTGATAAATGTCCGGTACATATGTAAAATATTGCATGGCGTCCCGCACATATGTAACATATTGCATACTTCAAAAAGAACTGCATATTTACCGGCTTTTAAAAGAAATGTATATTAGACTTGGACAAAGGTCTGCGACACGTAAAAACAAATATGTCAGACAAAAGCGAAAGTCCAAAAGAGGTATTTCATTATGTCAAAATTAAACCCGGTGAATTTACCAGGCATCACAAACAAAAGATCCGGCAAAAAAACATTTCAGAAAATAATTAGAAACTATGATTTATATATTTTTTTACTGCCGGCAGTTGCGTACATAATAATATTTCATTATGTGCCGATGTATGGAGTTCAGATTGCTTTCAAGGAATTTATCGCAACAAAGGGCATCTTAGGCAGTCCATGGATTGGAGGAGAACATTTCAGGCGATTTTTTAACTCCTACCAATTCTGGAGATTAATAAAAAATACGCTTGGGCTGAGTGTCTACCAATTGGTTGCGGGGTTTCCGCTACCTATTATCCTTGCTTTGATGCTTAACTCAGTTAACAACAACAGTTTTAAAAAGCTTGTTCAGACTACAACCTATGCGCCTTATTTCATTTCAACCGTTGTGCTGGTGTCAATGATGCTGATTTTTCTCTCGCCGAGAAGCGGGCTGGTAAACAAGATAATAGAGCTGTTTGGAGGTACCGCCATAAATTTTATGGCAAAACCCAAATTGTTTAAAACACTGTATGTGCTTTCCGGCATATGGCAAAATACAGGCTGGAACGCAATTATTTATGTCGCCGCCCTGTCAGCAATTGATCCTGAGCTGCATACAGCAGCCATTGTTGATGGCGCGAGCAGGTTCAAGAGAATTATATATATAGATTTGCCCGGGATTGCTCCCACAATCATTATCCTGTTAATTCTCAACATAGGACATATTATGAGCATTGGATTTGAAAAAGTATATCTGATGCAGAACGACCTTAACATAACCTCATCTGAAGTTATATCCACATATGTGTATAAAGTCGGGCTCGGCGGAAATTCATTGTACGGTCTGCCAAATTACGGATATTCCGCGGCAGTGGGTCTGTTTAATTCAGTAATTAACTTTGCTTTTCTTCTGGTAACCAACAAGCTTTCAAAAATATTCAGTGAAACCAGCCTGTGGTAGAAAGGGGATACGATAGTGAGTTCTATTAAAATGTCAGACTCGGACAGGGTATTTAACATAATAAACAACATATGTCTCGGAATAGTTTTTATTCTTGTTGTATACCCCATATATTTTATTGTCATAGCTTCTTTCAGTGATCCGAACTATGTTTCTCAGGGCAATGTCTGGCTGGTACCGATGGGAGCAAACCTTGAAGGATATAAAAGTATTTTTAAGGATCCTGTGATTCTGACCGGTTATAAAAACTCAATTGTCTATACAAGTGTCGGCACATTCATAAACATTACCGTTACAATTCTTGCCGGCTATGCATTGTCAAGAAAGGATCTTGTAGGAAGAAACGCGTTTATGTTTCTGTTTACGTTCACCATGTTTTTTTCAGGCGGTTTAATTCCAACTTATCTTGTAGTCAGAAAACTTGGCCTGATAAATAAAATATGGGCTCTTGTCCTGCCCAACGCTCTTTCGGTGTATTACCTGATTATCGCAAGAACGTTCTTTATCTCCAATATTCCTGAAGAGCTGAGGGAAGCAGCGGTTATAGACGGATGCACAAATACAAGGTTTTTTGTCTCGGTTGTTTTGCCCTTGTCAAAGGCTATAGTATCAGTTTTGTCTCTTTTTTATGCCGTTGTACACTGGAACTCATTTTTTAACGCAATGATTTATATAAGGGATGAAGACAAATACCCGCTGCAGTTTATTTTAAGAGGGATATTACTGGAAAACGAAATGCGGGAGAGCATGACTCAGACAATTGGTGATGCCTCAGACATTCAGAATAAAGCAGATATGATAAAGTATGGGGTTATCATTGTCGCAAGCCTTCCGGTTTTAATAGCGTATCCCTTTGCGCAGCGATACTTTATAAAAGGAATGATGATTGGTTCTATTAAAGGTTAGGAGTGCACTCTTTAGCTGAGTTTTAGATAAAAAAGAAAGAAAAGGAGGTAGGTAAAAACAAAGTATTCAGTTTGCTTGAATCACAACGCAACATTGCTGCAGATACCCGAAAGCAGCGCAAAAAATATTATAAAAAAGGAGGATTGCTATGAAAAAATGTAAACATCTGGTGTTAATATTGGCGTTGGTACTTGTCGTGTCTTTGCTGGCCGGCTGTGGCGGAAGCGTCAGCAAAAGCACGGAAACAACAAAGAAGGATGATACCCGGACAACAGAAGATCCCAATCTTGTGGGGAACTTTTACAAAACCGGTCTTCCGATAGTCAAGGAAAAAATCACTTTGAAAATGATGGCAGGCAAGCCCAACAATACAACGAATTTTGATGAAATTGAAACTTTCAGGGAACTTGAAGAAAGAACCAATATAAGAATTGAGTGGGATTTGGTACCCCAGCAGGCCTACACCGACAGAAAAGGTATAATACTGGCCAGCGGTGAGTACCCGGATGCGTTCTTCGGAACTGCCGCAGGCGGCATCACTGATGAGGAAGCTGTCAGCTATGGTTCCCAGGGTGTGTTTATTCCAATGGAGTCATACATAGAGGAATATGCCGTAAATCTGAAGAATGTTTTCGCAAAGCTTCCCGATGCGAAAAGAATTGCGACGGCTCTTGACGGTCATATTTATACACTGCCCTTTATTCAGCAAATTAACGCAAACACAGTCTTCACAAGAATGTTTATAAATAAAAGCTGGATAGAAAGATTGGGACTTTCACTTCCTGAAACAACGGATGAACTGTACCAGGTTTTAAAGGCTTTCAAGGAAAGAGATCCCAATGGCAATAACAAAGCCGATGAAATTCCGTTCAGCTTTATTTACAAAAATCACAACATGGGTCACTATGGATTAATGGGTTCTTTCGGTTGCCCGGACACAAGGGACCACGTGGCTTTAAAGGACGGCAAGGTTTATATAACGGCAACCACACCCGAATATAAAGAAGCAGTTAAATTTTTAAACAAATTGTATGATGAAGGTCTGATAGATTCGGAGGCTTTCACTCATGACAGCAGCCAATACAGGGCAAAGGGAAACCAGGAAGATGCTCTTTACGGATTCTATTTTGACTGGGGCGGAACCTCCGTTGTAGGTGTTGAAAGATTTGAAAGTGACTATGTTCCGTTGGCTCCGCTGAAAGGACCAAAAGGACATCAGATGTGGCTTGTTCGTGAACCAACCATCTGGGGTGGTTATTTCGCAATAACATCAGCAAATAAACATGTTGAAGCTACAATTCGCTGGGTGGATGAATTATATGAAGAAAAAACATCAATGCAGCTTCAATACGGACCTATTGGTCTTACCCTTGAGGAAACACCCGATGGTAAAATCAAAATGCTTGATCCGCCGGATGGCATGACATATAACGATTTCAGATATCAGAAAGCTCCGGCTATCACAGCATCCTGCATCCTGGCTGAAACATTTGAAAACAAAATGATTGTTAATGAAACAATTTTGAAAGATGACGCATTATACCAGGTTTATGCTCCATATCTGCTGGATGAGTTTTATCCTACCGCCAGTGTTAAGTTTACAAAGGAAGAGAACACAAAAATGGCGGATTTGAAAACAGACATAATTACATATATCGACAACAAGCAGGCAGCCTGGATTACAGGTGAAAGCTCAATAGATGATGAGTGGGATGAGTACCTGAAAGAACTTGAAAAAATGGAAATTGAAGAAATGCGTCAGCTCTATCAGGATGTATATGACAGGTATATGGGCAAATAGCTTAAAACCGGTGCGGGGAGACAATACTGTTTCCCCGTGCCATTAAAATGCACCCTTAGGCCCATGCTTTTTTAACTTAAAGACAAAAAACAACAGCATTGCCACATCAACCAGGAACCTTAATGATTTATACATCTTAGAGCTTCATTCCGCTGAAGTTTCTTTCTATTGCACAATATCTGACTTAAGCAGTAACTGAATCAGGATGTGAATAGTCACGATATAATAATACAGGCAATATTGCAAGTCTGATTAAAAGTTGTTTAATGTTTGATACTGATGTACAATTAATTTAAACTTCAAGTGAGTCAAAATCAGGGGGAATAGATATGTCAAAGGCAAACGAAATGCTTAAAAACATGAGTCTGGATGAAAAGGTCGGCCAGGTTATAATCTGCAGAGGGCTTGAATATTCGGATTCAATGGAGCGGATGCTTAAAGAGGGAAGGCTTGGAGGTGTCGGAGGAGTAATAATCCGTGACAAATGCAATAAGGATCCTGAAAAGATTCTCCGGTATATAAACCATATACTTTCAATTGCAAAAATCCCGCCATTTTTGTACCTTGACTGTGAAAGCGGAATACCCGATATGTTCCCCATAGGAACAGCGTTTCCCAACAGTATGGCTGTTGGGGCGACCCATGATCCGGATATGGCGGGGAAAATAGGAAAAGCCATCGCGGAAGAAGCAAAGATGCTTGGTTTTACTCTCATATGCAATCCGGTTCTGGATGTTAATACAAATCCCGACAATCCGATAATAGGAACAAGAGCTTTTGGGGATCGGACCGATTTTGTCATTAGTCTTGGGGATGCTTATGTAAAAGGTGTTCAGGAAGCTGGTGTAATTCCGACAGGTAAGCATTTTCCCGGTCATGGTGACACAAGCATTGATTCTCATATTGCCATGCCTGTTGTCAACCACTCCAGGAGCCGTCTTGATGAGGTTGAATTAAGACCTTTCAGGGAACTTATTGAAAGAGGCATGAAAGGTATAATGACTGCACATATCTATTACCCGGTGCTGCAGGAAGGCGACGAAAAAGACACTCCGGCAACATTGTCAAGAAAAGTATTAACCGACATGGTGAAAAATGAGTGGGGGTTTGAGGGGCTGATTGTAAGTGACAGCCTTACCATGCGTGCCATAAAGGATCGCTACGGAATTGAAAAAGCTGCCGTTTTGGCATTTAATGCAGGAAACGACCTAATCTTACAGGACTATGAATCTGACCCTGAAATAACCTTTGCGGCATTGAAAAAAGCGGTGCTGGATGGCGAGATAGACAAAGAGGAGCTTGATGCGTCAGTTCTTAAAATCCTTAAAATGAAGGAATGGTGCAATGTCATTAATATAAACAGAATTGAAGAAGATACAATTCAGAAGCTGAACAACCACAAAGAACATATTGAACTTTCCGGAACAATATCCAAAAAGGCTGTTACTGTACTGGAAAATGATACAATACCTCTTGATACCAACAGCAAAACACTTTTGCTTGCGGTCGGGGGAGACGCACTTATCAAAACGGCAAAGGATATGGGTACTGTAATTCCAAGGAGAAACGATTATTTATACTCAGCTTTGAAAAAATATCAGCAGAATGCGGCCTTTATATCAGTCGGAGAGTATCCGTCCAGGGAAGAACTTGAAAGGATAAAGGCCGAAATAGCGATGTTTGATAATATTATTTTTGCGACATTTATAAGAATTATGAGTTATAAAGAGGGGAGCGGAAAGATGCCCGAGCAGCAGGCAGAGTTGGTAAAAATGCTGCATCAGTCAGGCAAGAATATTACAACGATAGTTTTCGGAAACCCATATGTGGTAGGGGGATTGCCGAAATCAAGCAATACTGTTTGCGCATACAGTGATTGCAAGTTTATTATTGATTCGGTCATTGATATTTTATACGGAAAATTGAAATCATCGGGAAAACTGCCCGTTACCATTAATAAAAAATATACATTCGGATATGGTTTATAGCAAGGCATACAATCGCCGAAGTTTCATTTTTTGTATAGTATCCAAGCGGACAAGGGGGGATGAAGTATGTTATTATTTTCAACAGACAGAAAATCCGGTTTGTTTTTTAAATACCTTGTTTCGTACATGGTTATACTGTGTATTCCTTTGGTTGTAACCATTATTTTTGTATTTGGTCATTTCAACAGAGTTCTGGAAAAGGAAATAACCGCCAGGAATCTTGATATACTTGCGCAAATTAATAATACAATAGACGGCCGTATGCTTGAGTTTAATTCAATAGCCAACCGTATATTCAATAATTATAAGCTGAGGCCCCGGGCCCTTGCAAAAAGTACAATCAGCAGAATGGAGGCAATACAGGAATTAAATAATTATTGTGTCGGAAATGATTTTATTCACAATCTGGTCTTATATGTAAAAGGCACAGATTTCCTTATTTCTGCTGCGGGAACCTATGATGTTTCAAATTTTATAAACTATGTCTACAAGTATGAAAACTGGAACTATGATGATTTTGTTAAGGACATCAACGCAAGGACAGGTTCGGTTTTCAGGTGCTCGGACAATGTTTTCCTGTCAGGTTCCAATAATACTGAACGCTTTATAACATACATAATTCCGGGCGATCAGATAACGGTTATCTTTCTGCTGAATGAAAGCAAAATAAAGAATCTGCTTACTTTGAAAAGTGCGGATGTCTGCGAAAATACCGTGATTCTGGACAGCGATTCAAATGATTCAAATATAGTAACGTCTGTAAAAGATTTATCAGACCTCCATTCCGAAATAATATTCAACCATTTAAAGCCAACCGGCAAAAACGGGACAGGAATTGTTGAAATACGAAAACTGGACTATTTCTATTCATACATAAGATCAGGCGTAACCG
>JAAYGP010000257.1 GCA_012727625.1 Clostridiaceae bacterium | reverse complement strand
GCTCTGTAATAAGAACTGCCGAATGCGCCGGTGTCCATGGCATTATATTGCCAAAAAGGCGTTCCGCAAGCTTATCCGTTGTCGTGGCAAAAGTAGCCGCCGGAGCTGCGGAATATGTTCCCATAGCAAGGGTAACAAATATTGTGCGGACCATACAGTATTTAAAAAAATCCGGCCTTTGGGTGGTCGGGGCCGATATTGGAGCGGATATGAACTACGGCGACTACGATTACAAATCTCCACTGGCTGTTGTCATAGGAAGTGAGGGAGATGGGATAAGCAGGCTTGTACGTGAAAATTGTGATGTGCTGCTGAGAATACCCATGTATGGCGAAATAAACTCACTTAACGCAGCGGTAGCCGCGGCATTAATTGCTTTCAAAGCAGCGGAGGAACGGGAGGCAGCCGGCATAATGCGGGCGAGTGGATAAATGGATGAAATTTTGCTGATAGACGGATACAATATCATTCATGCATGGGACAGGATATTTGATGTAGACAATGAGCCACTGGAGGATTTAAGAGACAGGCTTATAAATATCATGTCAAATTATCAGGGATATCGGAAAATAAATGTTGTTATTGTTTTTGACGCTCAGGGGGCGAACAGGAGCAAAACCACCGAAGAAAAGATTGACGGCATAACTGTTGTTTATACCGGTGAAAAAGAATCCGCGGATCACTATATTGAGCGGTATGTATATAATATGTCAGACCGGTTTGTTGTAAGAGTAGCCACATCGGATTATCTTCAGCAGCAGATCATACTTAACAACGGCGGCGTCAGGATGTCGGCAAGAGAGCTGATGCATGAGGTTTTTCAAAACGCGAAGAAGGTTGACAAGTTCAATGATCTGGGAAAGCCCCGCAAAAGAAATACAATAATGAGCTCAATCCCGGATGATGTTTTAAAGGATCTGAAGAGGATAGTAAAAAACGACAAGGATTAGCCGGATGCTGTTCACACCCCGGCCTGGTTCAGATTCTGACTACGGGTTAAGCTTCATTCCGTTAAAGTTTCCTCCTATTGCACAAAATCTTTATACAGAACCTGTAAACAGTAACCATCATTGCTCAATATCCGGGGAAGCTTTGGCGGAACCTGAATCAGGTCAGGGTGTGAACAGTAACGAATCTCTCACTTTCAGGGAGGAGAGGATGTCAAAAACTATTGAGTAAAACGACAAAAAGCGATATACTTTTAATAGTAATCTGACAAGGGATTTTTGACACGCAGTTTCTCAAGCTCATCGAATTTGAACTATATGAAAATTAAAAATACTGTTTATGATCTCTTGCAAAGATGAGGGGGTCCTGGAATTTTAATAAATAACAATAAAATTTCCCCCGGGTTTTGAAAGGATTTTTAAAATGGAGTATATAACTATTGGTATTGTATTGGTGCCATTATTATTGTCTTTCATTGCGTCTGTTTTTAATCAGAACAAAGCAGGCGGAATCTTTATACAAATATTCGCATTCCTCTTTTTTCTTTCGGCATTGATTATATTTCTGTATCCATTGGATTCACCAACCATACCAATCCCGTCCGTAATATGGAAGCTTTTAACTTTAAGTGTAACTGTCGCGTTTTCAATTCGTGCTGTTTTTGGCAAGCGGTATGGCCTTTCATTTTTTCTTTTTGTACAGTCTGCTGTATTGATTGTTACGGAAATTACGGTCTCATTAAATGAACCGGCTCCGTTTCTGTTTTATAACCATTCGGAAAAACTGATACTCCTTTTCGGAGCATTTATAATAGCCTCTTTAATTCCATTACTGGCTCGGTATATGAGTAAAAACACCATTCAACCCGCGCAAAAAAAGCAAACACTCATGGCCTCCTTTATGTTAATGTCGGCTTTTGCAGGTCTTATTGCCGCCAAAAGCCTTACGGGCCTGTTTTTATTCTGGCAATTGTGCTATGGGGCAAATCATTTGTTTGTAAAAGCCTGTGGCAAACATGAAGATATAAAATACAGAAGAATTTCATTAATCCGGCAGATTGCGTTGACCATATGGTTAAGTGTGAATGGGGCAATTTTCTTTTCGGAAGGCTATACTAAAATTTCCGATATTAATATGGCAGCAGGAAATATGTCCGGTTTATTGTGTGCCATATCATTAATTACAGCCATTATAATGGGCTTGCTTGTGCCTGAAGAAAATGTGCTTGATGTCTTTTTGGGAAAGCGTGTCCCATATATGGGCTTTTCGGCTGTTATTTTGTCTTTGATGTCTCAGTTTGCAGTTTTGCAAAAACTGGAACCATTATTTTCAAGCCTCAATCATAGTATGATATCACTTGTGATTGTATTGGGTGCGCTGCTTATGGCAGCGGCTGCCTATTATGCGTCAACTGCTCAAAAAGTGGCGGAAATTCCGGCCTGTATGGTGTTATATGTATTTGGCTGGGGATTGGCTTCCGCCTTTACCGGTGCGGAAAATCAGATTTTTACAACCGGGTACACAATAGTATCGGCAATAACTGTGGCATTTTTGTTTTGCCTGGTTATGGCAAAGGACTACTCAGACATGGATACAGGGCTGAAGCGTCTTAAATGCAACTATCCGTTTATTTCAAACTTAATGATAATTGGTATGATATCATTTCTTTTCGTTCCTTTTTACACGGGACTTAACAGGATTGTTTTCATTGATTTTTTAACTGATTATCCTGTTTCAATGCTTATTGTGATTGCTTCCTTTGCTGTCTTTACAGCGGCGACTTTCAAATGGGTAATTGCAATAATGACATCTGGAAAGAAAGGGATTACTGAAAAACGCAGTTTTCCTGTTTCCTTCAAAATAGCAGTTGCAATTTTGTTTTTGGCAAGTCTGGGCACAAATCTACTGTCCGGCAGAATTTACAGGTATTTTTTGCTTGAGATAAATTTTTCAGGATATTTGCCCGCATAAGACCTGGAAGAATACACCCGGCTTGATGGAGGCATTTATTTGTTCAGGTTTGGGACAGGCTTTATATACCTTTTTTTGACTATTACCATATTGTCAATATTGTTTATTGCTTTCAAATTCCCGGCAAAAAGCAGAGCGAAAACAGAAGACTCAGCAGCCGCGCCATACCGGTATTCACTAACTTCCTGGCTGCCGGGGTCAAAAAACTTTGAGAACTTGTTTCAGGCCGGATTTGTTGTAATTGTATTATTACTGGTGGGGGTTTCATTGTCATGCTTAATATGATTTTGTGGTTTGCCGGTATCATTTTATCGGTTTTTATAATACACCTTTTGATTAGCTACTTAAAAAGCCTTTTTCCGGGCCAGGGAAAAACATACATATTGCAGCCTTTTTACAGGTTGATGAAACTGGCATCCAAGAAAAACGCAGCAAGCCAGCCGCTTATTCAATGGTTCTCAGCCGGAGCCCTGTGGTTTTCTTTGACTGCTCTCTGGCTTACTGTTTCCGGATGGAATATTGTTTATATTTTTTCGATTCTTATAATAGCGGAATTGTTTATCATAGCCGGCGCATCCGGAACAAATAATTCATTTGGATTAATGGCAGTTCAAAGAAGAATTTCCGGCTTTTCAATAACATGTTTTACATTAATGGTTGCAGCTTCTTCAATTTATAAAGTTACAGGTACATTAAACCTTGGCGGGATTTTAACCATGACACGTAATAAACTTTTGATTCTCAGGCTGCCCTTTACATTTATATCGATGATCATGGTTATTCTGGTTGAAGAAGGCGTATGCTGGTTTGACTTGGGTATATCCGGAAAAAGCATGTCTTTTATTGATACCGGACTATATTCGGCATATAACGGATGGTGTCTTGCCGTCATTCAATTGACCCAATGGGTGAAAACGGGAATCTGGCTGAAGTTTATATCGGTTTTTTTGCCCTGGCCGCAGTGGATATCTTTCACTGTTTCCATACTGATTTATGCTGTTTTAATGGTTTCAGACGCGTTTGTTGCGAAAACCGGATGGAAAAAGGCAGTGCTGAACGGATTTATATGGGCAGGCGGAGCCTCCGTTATTAATTATATTTGGTTATACCTTGCAAACATCTGACAGGCTTTGAGTTTAATATAAAGCTATGGCGGGGTGGCTCGGGTGGTTTAAATGACACAGGGTAACATGCCGCGAAGAACTACTGCTTATAAACAGATACAAAACGACTGAACTCTTGAAGGGGCGTTATAAAATGAGTTGGCTTGCAAAAATAAAATCCCGGTCTATATCGGTACTGCCAATCCAGGCAGGAGGCTGCAGAGGCTGCCTGCTGCAGTTTTTCCTGTCTCTTTCACTGTACAGTGAAATAAAAGGCATTACCGTTACAGGTAATCCGGGACAGGCTGATCTTTTGCTTATTACAGGATGTATCAATGAACAGTCAAAAAAGGCCATATTGGAAATATACGAAAAGATACCGGAGCCGAAAGCGGTAATATCAATCGGTGCATGCTCATGCTCCGGAAGTTTGTTTAAAAAAGAGGGAAAGGGTATATATGCCGCTGAGGATATTTTACCGGTGGACGCATGGGTAAGAGGCTGCACTCCAAATCCGGAGGAAATTCCCGGAACCATAGTCAGGGCAGTTGAGTGCGCATATGAAAAGGTTAAGTAAGGGGTAGTTATGGGTAGAAGGTGGACTGGAAAACAGAGTTATAATTTTGTATGTAAAATTCTCGGCATGAAGCATACAGGTTTTGAGCTTTTCCTTATAGCTGCGGAACAATCAGAAAAAACTCTCAAAATTGAATATAAATTTAAAAAAGGGGATCAATTGGATTCGATTGAAATCAATGTACCGGAGAACAGCGTAATACCATCCGTAAAAGATATATTTCCCGGTGGACTGTGGATGCAGCAGGAAATTGCACGGCGTTTCCCTGTAAGTTTTGGTGCCGGGGAAAGTGAAGATCAATTAAAGCCAGGATATTCCCCAATTGAGTGGGGGCCTTTTCACCCTTTGCTTTCAGAGCCGGCTTTGTTTAAAATTCAATCCAAAGATGAAGTAGTTGATTCAATAAGCATCAGCACAGGTTACAACTACCGGGGGATCGAAGAGCTGTGTGAGGGGGAAAAACCGGCGGTTGTTCTTGAAATGCTTGAGCGCACATCTTTGATCAGCGGAATTTCAACAGGAATTGCTTTTGCTTTTGCGGTGGAGAAGATAAATAATATTGAAATTCCTGAAAAGGCAAAATGGATCAGGCTGATATTAAATGAAATGAGTTGCTTTAAAGCCAATTTGTATTGCTTGAATCAAATCGCGCAATGTCTTGGTTTATTGTCAGACGGCTCGGAAGTTTTCAGGCTGATTGACCTTTTTAACGAATCTGCGGAACAAATATGTGATCATCCGCAGCTTTTGGGTATTACAAAAATCGAAGGCGTGAGCACTGATATATCAAGAGGGAACATATATGCCGCCAATGCGGTTTTGCAGGATATGAAAAAGGAACTTGAAAGCTTAAAATCAAAATGGACAAATACCCATTCAATATATAAAAGGCTTGAAACAACAGGCTTTATTGATAGTAATACTGCAAAACAAATGTCCGGAAGAGCGGCACGGGGAGCCGGGGTTTATGAAGATCCAAGGAAATATTCATGCCTGCCTTATCAATTGCTGACATACACAGTGCCTACAAGCCGGGGGAGCAACTGCCTGTCTCGGACCATGCTGCTTATTGATGACCTTTTACTGTCCCTGTTGTTGATTGATCAAGGCGTTGAAAACCTGCCCGATGGCAATGCAACCATTAACTTCAATATAGCGGGGAGCGGCAAAGTGATTGTAAGGGAACAGGATGCCTACGGGGAAATTGTTGTTTTGGTGTCACAGGAAAATGGCAATATCAAATTTATTAAAACAAGAAATTCCACCACTTTAAATTTCCCTTTCCTTCCTGATGTGTTGAAAGGATGTGAGCTGACCGATCTTCCCCTTGTTCTGACAAGCCTGAATATGGACCTGTCGGGCATGGAAAAATAGTGGGAATATGCTAAATATGCGGCATACCGCAATTATTAATTTGTATACAAAATACAAAAATATATTCACAAAAGGGCTGTCATATGTTATTATTATTATTGTGTTTATTCAAATGTCCATAAGAACCTTGCCTTTATGTGCAGGGAAAATGTTTCCGGATAAACGCATAATGAAACGAGGTGGTAAGTTTGAAATGGATCTTCCGGGGTGGAGTGCCTGCACCACACAGAAAGAATACAAAGGACCAGGAAACTGCTGTTATGGGGACTCCATCAAAGGTTGTTATTCCTATGGTGCAGCATATTGGGGCAGCCTGTTCTCCGACAGTGAAGAAAGGTGATTATGTAAAGGTCGGCCAGGTGATTGGTGATTCCGAAGCATATGTTTCTTCACCCGTACATTCAAGCGTTTCCGGTGTTGTATCCAAGGTTGAACCAATGTTATATGCAAGCGGCAAAATGGTAATGTCTGTTGAAATTGAAACTGACGGAAAACAGGAATTGCATAACAGCATAAACCCACCTGTTATAAACGGCAAAGATGATTTTTTAAAGGCAATAAGAGACTCCGGGCTGGTCGGGCTTGGAGGCGCCGGTTTTCCGGTTCATGTGAAACTGAACCCGCCAAAGGACAAAGTGGTTGATACGTTAATAATAAACGGATCTGAATGCGAGCCTTATATTACTTCCGATTACAGGGAAATGATTGAAAACTCCTCCGGAATTATAAAGGGTGTAAAACTTGTTTTGGACATGCTGGGCATTCCCAGGGCAATTATCGGAATTGAAGACAATAAACCGGAAGCAATAAAGCTGCTTTCACAAGAGGCTGAAAGTGACGAAAGAATTTCCGTACGGGCGTTTCCGTCAAGATACCCACAGGGCGCGGAGAAAATGCTTATTTATTCCGCCACGGGCAGGAAAGTTTCACCGGGAAAGCTTCCGGCGGACGTGGGCTCAATAGTTCTTAATGTGAACAGTGTATCATTTATAGCAAGTTACCTTGAAAACGGAATACCTCTTGTTAATAAACGCATAACGGTTGACGGGCCTGTGGTTAAGGAACCAAAGAATGTGCTTGTGACAATAGGGACATCTTTAAAAGACATATTTGATTTTTGCGGTGGTTTCATCTCCAGTCCCTACAAGGTGTTAATGGGCGGACCCATGATGGGAATTGCCCAATATTCCCTTGCAACCTCCGTAATTAAAAACACCAATGCAATACTGGCGTTTGATAAAAAAGAAGGGGATCTGCCCTCCGAATCACCTTGCATCAGATGCGGACGCTGCGTGACTGCATGTCCCATGAATCTGCTGCCGCTGGAGCTTAATCGCCTGGTTATGGCTGATAAATATAATGAACTCAACAGGTATTCGGTGCTGGATTGCATTGAATGCGGAAGCTGTTCGTATGCGTGTCCGTCCAAAAGACACCTTGTCCAGTCAATTCGCCTGGGAAAGGATGCGGTTAAAAGAACAATAAAAAGATAAAAGGAAAAGCTCGCTTTTTGCAGGCGGAAGTTTACAAATATTCAGAATCGGGGTGAAATCACGTTGGAGAATAGATTATATGTATGCTCATCTCCCCATTTAAGGGATGAATGTACCACCAGGAGAATAATGCTGGATGTAATTCTGGCCCTGCTTCCTTCTGTGGTCGCCGGTATTTGGTTCTTCGGAATTCAGGCGGCGCTTGTCGTTTTGGTTACGACAGCAGCTGCGGTTATAACCGAGTATTTGATGAGAAAAGGTTTAAAAAGGGAACAGACCATAACGGATCTTAGTGCTGTTGTAACCGGTCTTTTGCTGGCATTGAACCTTCCTCCGTCAATTCCTTTGTGGATCGCAATAGCCGGCGCAGTGATTGCCATTGCACTGATTAAGCAGTTGTTTGGCGGCCTTGGTCAAAATTTTATAAACCCTGCCCTGGGAGCCAGGGTAATCCTGGTTGTGGCATGGGCTTCAAGAATGACAACATGGACACAACCGTTAACCGATGCCGTGACGACAGCCACACCTCTTGGCCTTTTAAAGGAAGAGGGGCTGAAAGCATTTTCCTATTATGATTTGTTTTTAGGGAAAATCCCCGGTTGCATAGGAGAAACATCAGTTTTCGCCATACTAATCGGTTTTGCATATCTTTTGTTAAGAAAGGTTATCACATGGCATATTCCTGTATTATTTACGGGAACAGTAGCCCTGCTTACATGGGTGGCAGGGCCCGAAGGATTTTTTACAGGAGATCCGCTGTATCATATTTTATCCGGCGGGCTTGTGCTGGGAGCAGTATTCATGGCCACGGATTACGTAACAAGCCCCATGACCCGGAAAGGCACCATTATTTACGCAATCGGCTGCGGCTTGTTAACATCGCTGTTCCGTTTATACGGCAGCATGCCTGAGGGGGTTTCCTTTGCAATAATGCTTATGAATATTGCAACTCCGCTTATCGACCGGTACACCATACCGGTAAGTTTTGGAGGTGAAAAGCGTGTGGGATAACATCGTAAAGCCAACTTTGGTTCTGTTTTTGGTATGCGCGGTAATTTCAGGTTCACTTGCTTATGTAAATAGCATAACCCAGGATGTTATTGATAAAAGAGCAAGGGAGGAACAGGCCGAATCACGGAAACAGGTCATGGCGGAGGCCGACAGCTTTAAAGAAATTAAGGCAGAGAAAATTCCGGATGCTGTTACAGGGGTTTATGAGGGCTATAAAGGAAATGAAAAAACAGGTTATGTTATGGATGTAACCGTCAAGGGATATGGCGGTGATATAAACATGACTGTGGGTGTAGACATCAAAGGCCATATAACTGGCGTTAAGATAGGCAGTCATAATGAAACCCCGGGGCTTGGGGCAAAAGCGTCAGAGCCTGAGTTTATCAGCCAGTTTGGTGAAGTTACCATTAACGATAAATTAGTAATTGTTAAGCAGAATAAAAAAGCTGCAAATGAAATTCAGGCAATAAGCGGTGCTACAATATCCACAAAAGCGGTAACCGAAGGTGTAAGTGCTGCCTTATCGGCTGCAGATATTTTGATCAAGGGAGGGGAATAAAATGGCTAAATCCAAAGGAAGAGCAATGCAAGTCCTGGCAAACGGATTTATTAAAGAAAACCCTGTATTAAGGCTTGTTCTGGGAACATGTCCCACTCTGGCGGTAACCACAATGGCCAAAAACGGTATTGGAATGGGAATTGCGGCAACATTTGTATTGCTTGGTTCAAATATTGTTATTTCCCTGATACGTAAAATTGTGCCCGATAAGGTGCGTATTCCTGTGTTTATTACGGTTATTGCAGGGTTTACGACAATTGTTGAATTGCTTATGCATGCGTTTTTACCTGATATATATAAAGCACTTGGAATATTTATTCCGTTAATTGTTGTTAATTGTATTATACTTGCCAGAGCTGAGATGTTTGCAAGTAAAAACAGTGTGGGAATGTCCATACTTGACGCTCTGGGTATGGGAGGCGGATTTACAATTGCCTTGTTTATTATCGGCTCATTGCGGGAAATCATAGGCTCCGGTACCTGGATGGGTTATCCCCTTACCAGGGATCTTATTGATCCTGCCGTTGTAATGATACTGCCACCAGGAGGTTTTCTTGCCTTTGGCTTTATTGTTGCAGCTATAAATAAATTTTCTTCCTTAAGAATACGAAACAAAGAGATATCTCAGGGGTGCGGTCTTGGATGCCCTGGTTGTTCTAACGGAAACAACGGAGGTGGGGGGCAATGAAAGAAATTATCCTGATTGCGATTTCAGCTATCCTGGTTGAGAATTTTGTTTTGACAAAGTTTTTGGGGATTTGCCCGTTTTTAGGGGTTTCAAAGAAGTTATCCACCGCACTTGGTATGGGTGGCGCGGTTGTTTTTGTAATAACATTATCTTCTGCGGTTACCTGGGTGGTATATGAGTATTTGCTTTACGATTATCCGTATTTAAGAACTATAGCCTTTATACTTGTCATTGCAGCGTTGGTACAGTTTGTTGAAATAGTGCTTAAGAAATTTGTTCCAACTCTGTATACTGCTTTGGGTATATACCTGCCTCTTATAACCACAAATTGCGCGGTTCTTGGTTCTGCACTTCTCAATGTGGAGAGAGGATATACGTTTTTTCAGGCTTTAGTATTTGGTTTTGCTGCTTCAGTTGGTTTCACCCTGGCGCTGATACTGTTTTCAGGTGTAAGGGAAAGGATGGAAACAAGTGACATTCCAATAGCTTTTCAGGGTCTTCCCATTACTTTAATTGCGGCAGCTTTGGTTTCTGTTGCTTTTGTAGGTTTCCAGGGACTATTTGGAATATAAGGATAAGATAGAGGAATGGGGTGACATATTATGAAGATAATATTTCCAGTTTTGATTGTATCCGGGTTAGGTCTTGCTTTTGGCCTGATTCTTTCCTATGCGTCAAAAAAGTTTGCTGTGGAAATAGATGAAAGAGTTGAAAAAATACGCGGCGTTCTTCCCGGCGCAAACTGCGGGGGTTGCGGGTTTAGCGGATGTGACCAGTATGCAGAGGCCATAGTGGGTGAGAGTGCTGCGATAAACCTGTGTCCCGTAGGTGGTTCTGGCGTTGTAACTCAAATCAGTGAAATCATGGGGGTTGATTCAGAATCAGGAGAAAAAATGGTTGCCCGTGTAATGTGTAATGGAACATGGGATAAGGTGAAAATCAAATTTGACTATGATGGAATTATAGATTGCCGTTCCGCAGCAACTATGGCGGGAGGTCCCTCTTCCTGTATATATGGATGCGAGGGTATGGGAAGTTGTAAGCGTGTATGCGCGTTTGGAGCCATTGAGGTGGAAAACGGGCTTGCCCGGATTATTGAAAGGAAATGCAGCGGATGCGGCAGATGTGTTGTGGAATGTCCAAAGGGAATAATAAAAATGGTTCCGGCAAAATCTGAATACTCAGTATGTTGCAGCAATCATGAAAAAGGCGCGGTTGCGAGAAAAAACTGCCAGGTTGCATGTATAGCCTGTCAGAAATGCGTAAAGGAGTGTCCTGTTGGAGCCATTTCAATGGATAATTTTTGTTCCGTGATAGATCCGTCAAAATGTATAAACTGCGGCAAATGTTACAAGGTATGCCCTACAGGCGCAATATCGAAATTTACCGGTCATATGTAGAAATCAGGAAAATACATCCGCTTTAGCAAAAACAAAGCGGATGTTTCAATATATTGAGTATTATGCCACCCGGTGGTCAGGCGCTATGTTACTGTTCAGACAATCAGGCATGAAATATCGTATTTAACTTACCAATGTGTTATAATGCAATTGGGGGTTAATTGTATTTTGAAGGGAATTCACTAAATGGAAGACAGAGAAATTGTAGAAAGGTGTTTAAACGGGGATATTGAATGTTTCAGTTATTTGGTTTCAAAATACAAAAAGCTTGTATATTCAATTGCATTAAGGCTTTTAAGAGATCCTCACACGGCTGAAGATATTACACAGGAAGTGTTTATAAAAGCATACAGAAAACTTGCGCTTTATGACACAAGCTTGAAGTTTTCCGCATGGATTGGAAGGATAACTCATAATACATGTATTGATTTAATCCGAAAAAACAAAAACTATCAGGTAGTGAACAGTGATAACCCTGTTGTTGAAGATATGGAAGAATCGGCTGATGAGCATATTATAAGAAAAGAGCAGAAACAATGGCTGGAGGAGCAAATAAGTCAGCTTAAACCGGGATACAGGACACCGCTTCTTCTTTTCCACCAGGGCGGGCTTAGTTATGAGGAAATTGCCAGAAGTATGAACGTGCCGATGAGTATTGTTAAGAACAGAATATTTCGCGCAAGGAAAATGTTAAAGGAAAAAATGGTCGAATACTACAGGGAGGAGGTATAGTATTGCATGTCAGAGAAAAGGATATATCCTTATATTTGGACAATTCACTGGTTTTAAAAGAACGAAAAAAGCTGGAGTCTCATTTCCTGGTATGCTCAGCATGCAGGCAAAAACTTCAGGAGTATAAGAATCTGAACCAGGCGATGAATTCACTTGATATTGACTTTCCCCTTGACGGCCTTGAATCCAAAGTGGTAAACAGAATAAAGGAGCAAAGGATTTCATTAACCGTTAAGCCCGTTGACAAAAAGTCTTTTTCCCCAGGTTATATATATGCTTTAATACTTTTTGTTATTGCCGGGTTATTTTACACCCCTGCCGGGGATGTGGCCGAGCAAGTGGCTCAAAACGCGACAACATTTATGCTGAATCGTTGGCTTGACTGGATTAATAAAGTGAAATGGCAGGTTATTGATATGTATGCCAGTGTGATTTCCGCTGGCTTTACTGTATTCTTCCTGCCTTTATTTTCCGGTATTTTTTTAATAGCCGGCGGAGCATACTTATTCATAAACAAAAGTGCCGTTAAAAAGGTCTGATTCATTAACATTTAGTTTGAAAAGCCTTTGCTGTCATTGTATAATAGGTAT
>JAAYGP010000256.1 GCA_012727625.1 Clostridiaceae bacterium | reverse complement strand
CCCTTTACTGTTTTAATACTGTTTTTTCATTTTTCCTGATGAATTTTTTCACCTTTTCTTCTTCATCAGGTGTAAGAACAGCCTTTAAATCAAGTAATAATATCAGCTTGTTATCAACCTTGGCTACGCCGGACAGAAACCGGTTGTCAACCACTGAAACAGATGGCGGGGTATTTTCAATGTTTTCTTCAGGTATCCTCAGTATTTCGGATACTAATTCCACCGTAAAGCCAATATCCATGTCATCGTAGTTTACTACGATTATTTTACAGTTCTCATTGAATTCACTTTCAGAAAATCCCAGACGTTTTCTCAGGTTGAAGACAGTAAGAACCTTGCCCCTCAGGTTGATTAAACCTTCTATGTAAGGAGGAGTATTGGGCACCCTTAGCATTTCCTGCAAGTTTATTATTTCACGGGTTTGATTTATATCAACTCCAAATACTTCATCACCAACTATAAACTTAACAAACTGTCTAATTGCCATAATGTTACCCCCTATAACACTATTTATTTACATAAAAATGTCACCGCTTTACTCTATTTTATCAATAAGCAGTATTATTGGCAACAAAGAAATTCCAGTAATGTGATAAACGTATGATAATGTGTTGCTTTTCGCACACTGATTCAGTTACTGATTAGGCCGGATATTATCAAATAGTGGAAACAAGAGCTTCATTTGCAAGAGCCGGTAAGTTAAAGCTCATCGTCTCTATGTTTCATTACGCTAAAGCTTCTTTCCATTGCACAATATCCTTTAACTGACCTGTGAACAGTAACATAATATTGCTTATCACACCCCAATCTGATTCAGAGCCTGCCCAAATTGCACCGGATATTGTTCATAACGGAATAATTCCTTGAACGAAGGATTAAGTTCTGTACGAACCGTTAATTTTCACATAGTCATAGGACAGGTCGCAGGTCCACATCATGTCTTCGGCATCGCCCATCTTAAAGTCAACAGTAATGGTTATTTCATTTCTTTTCAATACAGTGAGTGCCCGTTGCTCATCAAACTGAAGTCCGGTCCCGTTTTTACACATTAACACATCACCGATATAAATATCCACAGTGTCGGGATTGAAAACAGCACCCGAATATCCTGCTGCGGTCAGTATCCTTCCCCAATTGGCATCTTCGCCGAATAAAGCTGTTTTAACGAGGGGTGACTTTGAAATCGCGTTAGCTATCCTGTGGGCTGTTTCCCTGGTATCTGCATTTTTAACCCTGATTTCAGCAAGCTTTGTAGCTCCTTCTCCGTCCCTTGCAAGCATTTTGGACAATGTTACGGCTACATTCGTTAAAGCGGCCAGAAAGGTTGAGTAGTCCTCGTTTTCCGCATTAATCTCATTATTTCCGGCCATTGAGTTTGCAAGAAGCAGCACCTTGTCACAAACGCTTGTGTCGCCGTCGACGGAGATCCTGTTAAATGACTTGTTGACAACAGTGTCAAGCGCTCTTTTAAGGAGGGTGGAGGATATATTTGCATCTGTTAATATAATGCCTATCATTGTAGCCATATTGGGGTGTATCATGCCCGAACCCTTGGCCATCCCGTAAATCGTTACGGGCTTTCCTGAAAGATTGATTCTCGCGGATGCTTCCTTTTCAAAAGTATCGGTAGTCATAATGGCTACGGCGGCATCATGGAAATTGTCTGAAAGTGAAGCATAAGCTTTTTTTATTCCCGCTTCTATTTTATCCATCGGCAGGCGATAACCGATTATGCCTGTGGATGCCAAAAGAATCTGTTCCTTTTTACATCCTATTTCTTTTGCTGCGAAACTTGCCATAAGCTCGGCATCGGCGTCGCCCCCCGATCCGACGCATGCATTGGCATTTCCGCTGTTTACGGCAATTGCAGAGATCCGGTTGTTCTTTATTTTATCCATTGACCATTTCAGTGAATGACCTTTCACAATATTTGTCGTGAAAACACCGGCAGCGGTGGCAGGCTCTGAAGAAACAATCAGGGCCAGATCCTTCCTTCCGTTTTTTTTGATTCCGCATGAAACGCCGGCTGCCCGAAAACCTTTTGGTATAAATTGAATATTGTTATTATTATTCATTTGGTTTCTCCCCTGTATTTGGTGATTAAATATACATTGTATTGCATAATTATACAACCATCAGAAATCAAAGTCAATTTATTTCAGTAATTTTTCATGGCGTTGACAAAGCTCAGGTATTCGAATAATATTGACATGAAATTAAATGTTTTAACTCATTCGCTTACATCCGTACGGCAGTTTTTAAAGCGCCTGCAGGTATCTGGTCAGGGATTTGAAACCCTGCAGGATAAAAGGAAACTTTCAAAAGACGGCAGAGAAATTTAAAACAGCATTTAAATTAAGCCTCAACAGGGCAAGAACAAGGTCCGTCACTTTATAAGCGGAGGGTTATAAATTAAAAATAACAGGAGCGGGAGATTAATATGGAAAGTTATTTAAACAAACTAAAAAACACAGCAAATCATTTAAACGGTATAATTAATAGCAAGCCATACATCGCCATTGTTTTAGGCTCGGGTCTGGGCAGTCTTTCGGATTCAATAAAAAATAAGATTGAAATACCATATGAGGAAATACCGAATTTTCCTTCAACAACAGTACCCGGACATGATGGCAGACTTATTTTCGGCGAACTTGGAGACCGCAATGTAGTGGCGATGAAAGGACGCTTTCATTATTACGAAGGCTGGAGCATGGATGAAGTTGTATTCCCATTGCGTATTTTCAGGCTTTTGGGAGTTCAGAACCTGCTGCTTACCAAT
>JAAYGP010000029.1 GCA_012727625.1 Clostridiaceae bacterium | reverse complement strand
GCCCATAGTTGATAAAGACGGGAATTTACAATACCTTGTTTTCAGAAAGGACTATGATGATCACAAGCAAAACCCGGAGCAGCTGCTTGACAGAAAAAAGCGTCTTCTTGTGGGAGCCGGTATCAATACACGGGATTACACCGAAAGAGTTTCTGCACTGATTGATGCTGAAGTCGATGTTTTATGTGTTGATTCATCCGACGGATATACCGAATATCAAAGGGAAACAATTCAGTATGTAAAGAGCAATTATGAGAATATGATTATCGGCGGCGGAAATGTTGTTGACCGGGAAGGATTTTTATATCTGGCCGAATCCGGGGCCGACTTCATAAAAGTCGGGATTGGCGGAGGTTCCATTTGTATTACCCGTGAGCAAAAGGGAATAGGCAGGGGACAGGCCAGCGCTGTTCTTGATGTGGCAAAAGCAAGAGACGAGTATTTTGAAAAAACCGATGTTTACATTCCCATATGCTCTGACGGAGGAATTGTGCATGATTACCATATTGTTCTTGCCTTTGCCATGGGTGCTGACTTTGTTATGATGGGACGTTATTTTGCAAGGTTTGACGAAAGTCCCAATAAAAAGGTGAAACGCGGTAACAGCTATGTAAAGGAGTATTGGGGAGAGGGATCAAACAGGGCCAGAAACTGGCAAAGATATGATCTTGGAGAAAACGCAAACCTGAAATTTGAAGAGGGCGTTGACAGTTATGTACCTTACGCCGGTAAACTGAAAGACAACCTGGATATTACCTTAAGTAAAATTCGCTCAACCATGTCAAGCTGCGGTGCAAAATCCATAAAAAAGCTGCATGAAACAGCAAGGTTGACGGTTATTTCATCCACAAGCCTTATTGAAGGCGGCGCTCATGATGTAATTCTTAAGGAAAGCGAATATTAATTACCTCTACTGTTCAGTGACAGGTTTACAGCTTAATAGTAACAATTTTTCTGCTGCATATTTTGGTTTGAATCCGATAATACTGAAAAGAGACAGAATTTCGGGAGGTTATTGTTTGGATTCAAAGATTTATTTTGCAAGCAGGATTGACGGGAAGGAAAAAGAAAACGAAAAAGAAAAAACAGATAATATAAAAGAAATGGGAACAGTGGAAATTAAAAAAAGAGGAAGAAATATCCACTGTCTTACCGTTATTGGCCAGATAGAAGGCCATCTGGTGCTGCCTCCTCAGAACAAAACGACGAAGTATGAGCATGTAATACCGCAACTGATTGCCATTGAGGAGGAAAAAAACATAGATGGCCTGTTGCTTATATTAAATACAGTTGGTGGGGATGTTGAAGCAGGACTGGCTATTGCCGAGATGATTGCCAGTATGTCAAAGCCCACCGTTTCTCTTATATTGGGGGGCGGGCACAGTATTGGTGTTCCGATGGCTGTCTCAACGAACTACTCTTTCATTGCACCATCTGCTACCATGACCATTCATCCGTTAAGGCTGAATGGAATGGTAATTGGCGTTCCGCAAACCTATGAGTATTTTGACAGGATGCAGGAACGAGTGGTGGATTTTGTTTCAAAGAATTCGAACATTTCAAAGGAAAATTTCCGAAAGCTGATGCTGAAAACAGGGGAAATTGCAAATGATGTAGGAACCGTCCTCTTTGGGCAGGAAGCCGTGGATCATGGCATAATTAATGAAGTGGGCGGTCTTGCCAATGCTCTTGAAAAGCTCAATGAATTAATAGAAAAACAGCAAAACTCCGAAAAGACACAGAAAGATACATCAACAAATCACGATAATCAAAACCAGGAGAGGAGTTTCAAACAATGATATATTCCGTAGTTCCCTATGAGCAAATTTTTTATAACAGCGAAGACAATGCTTTCATGCGTATGGAAGTTAGTTTACATGGGGAGCGGGTAGTTCTTATGAAAAATCATGATAATACCTATACAATAGAAAGGCTTTTGTCAACAAATCCCAAAGCCTATTTAAGACCTGAGCTTTCTCCAGGAACGTTAATAATGAATGTGGAACCGGTTAAAAACGCCTCGGGGGTAACATGGGAGATAATGAACACTTAAATAAAAGTGAAAAAGTAATATTAACTATAGCAGGTCTTCTGGCCGGTTTTATTAACGGATTGCTGGGTTCGGGAGGTGGCGTTGTGGTAGTCCTGTACCTGACCATAATGGCAGGTATCACGCAAAAAAAGGCGCAGGCAACGGCTATAGCAGTAATTCTGCCCCTGGCAATTCTAAGCAGCATAATTTATTCAAAGGACGGATTTGTTCAATGGCCTTTATTGTGGAAAGTATCATTGGGGGGAATTGCAGGTGCGATGTTTGGTGCCTTTTTACTGAATAAAATGAAAGGGGACCTGCTGAAAAAGCTGTTTGGTTTCTTTCTTGTTTTTGCTGGTCTGCGGATGTTGTTCCGGTAAGAAGCCTGCTAATTTATACAAGGCAATGGCTTTTTTGATGTTTTCCATATGAGACAGACACAAAATGGCTTTAATGTAATCAGCGAAATACAATGTGGAGGATAAAGATATAGGGTGCTTGAAGCTTTATTGGGATTCATAGCGGGAACTGTAAGCGGGATGGGAATGGGCGGTGGTACCATACTTATTCCGAGCCTTGTTTTATTTGCAGGTATAGAACAAAAAACCGCCCAGGGCATCAACCTGTTATACTTTTTACCGTCGGCTGTTTCTGCCTTGGTTCTTCATATCAGGAACAAACAGGTAAAAACAAAAAGCATATTATTTTTGGTCATCGGCGGTTTGATTGGAGCTTCAATCGGCTCAATAATTGCTGTCAGGATTGAAAACGATCTTTTGAAAAAATTTTTTGCAATTTTTCTGATTGTAATGGGGATATATGAATTTTTTTGTAAAGGAAATGAAAAAGATTGTCAAAATATTAACACATCTACTTGACATTTTTTATGATAGGATTATAATAATAACAACATTCGAAATTCATAGTGCCGGATGAAGATTGAAGGAGAGCAGCCGCAGACTCTTTCTGAAATGAAATTGTCCGCCATCCGCTGGCCGGACAAAGACTGACGGAAAGCAGCGAAAGGCTCACCGAAGGAAGAAATATCTCAGGTTCAAAAGACTTCAATCGGACGGGCCTCTGGAGAGACCTTAAATGGCGCCGAAGGGGCAAGCCTGTTTGATTGTTTCGCAGGTGTAACTCTCAGGCAAAAGGACAGAGTGATATTAAAGGTAATTGGCATTGCTGCATTTACTTTTAATATTTGTTGCGGTTTATACAGAGGTCAAACTATTATGTTTGACTTGTTTTTATAGGGAGGGGTAATTTTGGCAAAGATTATTGTAACGGACAAAATGGCACCGGAGGGTATTGAATACTTAAAAAGCAAAGGATTTCAGGTTGACACTCCTTTCGGCATTTCACATGAGGAGCTTCTTGAAGTAATAGGTGATTACGATGCAATAATTGTTCGCAGCGCAACGAAGGTAAACAAGGAGGTAATTGAGCAGGCTGTTAACCTTAAAGTGGCAGGCAGAGCAGGAAACGGCATTGATAATATTGATGTTGATGAATGTACCAGACGCGGGATAGCCGTAGTTAACACACCTGAGGGTAATATTATGGCTGCCGCGGAAATGGGTGTGGCCATGGCATTTTCAATTTTCAGAAATATTCCACAAGCTCATTATGCTGCAAAAAACAAAGATTTCAGGCGCAGTAAGTTTGTCGGTGAAGAACTTGATGGCAAAATTGCCGGCATTATTGGAATCGGTAAGATAGGATCCATAGTATCAAAAAAATTGCTGGGCGTGGGCATGAAAGTTGTGGGATATGATCCCTATGCGTCAGATGAAAGATTTAAACAGCTTGGCATCACTCGTTGCGAAACGCTTGAAGATTTGCTTAGGATATCCGATTTAATTACCCTTCACATACCGAAAAGCCCTCAAAATGTTGGATTAATTGGTGAAAAAGAGATTAAAATCTGCAAAAAAGGAGTTCGTATAGTGAATGTTGCCCGGGGCGGAATGATCGATGAAAAGGCATTATACAATGCCATAGTAGATGGTCATGTTGCAGCCGCGGCTCTTGATGTTCAGGAAACGGAACCTAATTTCACAAAGAAGCCCGAGGAACAGGATTATTGGAATCCTCTGCTTGAGCTTGATAATGTTGTATTTACACCTCACCTTGGCGCGTCTACAAAAGAAGCCAACTATAACGTAAGTATCGGAGTTGCAAAGCTTGTTGAAAGTGTTTTGAACGGAGAGCTTGTGCCTGCCGTTAATATGCCTCCCATATCAGGGAATATAAGTGACTTAAAACCTTATATTGATCTTGCGGAGAAACTGGGGAGCATATATTACCAGGCTGAAAAAGACCGTGTTACCAGGATTGAGGTAATATACAGCGGTGACGTGGGGCAGCTTCCAACCAAGCCCATAACTCTTTCCGTGGTTAAAGGTTTCCTGCAGAGCGCCGGTGATCCTGATGTAAATTATATTAATGCGGAGCTGAAATTAAAGGAACTGGGTGTTAACCTGATTGAAAGCAAAAGCTCAGGAATTGAAAAATATACAAACCTGATTACCGTTAAGTTTACAAACATCAAAAAAGATCTGTCCGTATCCGGTACCGTATTTGCCAAGGATGTTGTGCGGATAGTTGATTTCTTCGGGTATGAGCTGGATTTTGAACCTGCACCTCACGTGATAGCGCTTCAAAACAGAGATATCCCCGGAATAATTGGTAAGGTTGGAACCTTGCTGGGTGAAAATAATATAAATATTGACGCCATGCAGTGGAGCCGCAACAGAAGAAAAGACAAGGCAGTTTCATTTATAAGTGTTGATGCTGATGTTTCCGACGAGCTGCTTCAAAAACTCAGGGAAATTGACGGCGTGCTGATTGCATCAAGGCTTCGCTTTTAAAGGCCCTTTGGGGGTTTATCCGGTTTTCAGATTAATGCGGAGTTTTTAACGAAACTACAGTGAGATTATTTTTTTAAAAAAGCTGCTTTGAAACAATGGATGATTTCATGCAGCTTTTAATTTATCGTGTCTGTTAAAAAATTAAACGTCTTTACACGCGGCCACCGGTTTTGGATGTTTCATCCCTTAATGCGGCCAGCAAGCTGGTTACGCATTAAGGAAGCGCTTTTTAATGTTTTCCTGCAATGATAAATTGCAAAAATTCAATGCAGGAAATCAAGTTTTATGATAATATACATCATGATCAGTATAAAAATATTTGCAGGAAAACATCTGAGGAAATTATATGCCTGAAAAAGTAGGTTGTATTTCCCCTGGATGTCCTAAAAATCTGGTTGACAGCGAAATAATGCTTGGCATCCTTAAGAACGGGGATTTTGAAATAACAACCAATATGAAAAGCGCAGAAGCTTTAATCATACACACATGCGCTTTTATTGGAGACGCCATGGAAGAGGCTGTTGACACCATATTGGAAGCGGCGGAATTAAAGAAGAAAGCTCAGCTTAAAGCACTTATCGTAACAGGTTGTCTTGCTCAGCGATACAAAGGGGAAATCTTAAATGAAATACCTGAAGTAGATGCGGTTATTGGCACCGGCAACATACCTGACACTGGCTCAGTGATTGAAAAATTAGTGCATGGTAAAGAGAATAAAGTTTTATCCACGGGTAATCCCTGGGATGTCACATACCTGGACAGCCTCAGACTATTATCCTGTAACGGAGCGTCACAATATTTGAAAATAGCGGAAGGATGCAGCAATTTTTGCACCTATTGCATTATCCCGTCATTAAGAGGTCCATATCGCAGCAGAACGGTTGAAAGCGTTCTCTTGGAAGCAGAATTTCTTGTGAATAAAGGCTCAAGAGAGCTTATTTTAATGGCTCCTGAAATAGATCCCCTTATATATATTGCCTCAGAAGAACCGCTAAAGATTGGTGATTTTGTAAAAGCCAGAATTTTGGACACAGACAGAATGGATCTGATTGGAGAGGTTGCAGAATATGATTAATTTGCCAAATAAACTTACTGTTCTTAGAATATTGCTTATTCCGTTGGTTTTAATCTTTCTTATACCCATACAACCGGGGAAACTTCTTTTACCGGTATCGATTGAATCGGGGAGGGTTGCCGCCGCTGTTGTATTTGTGCTGGCTTCATTGACTGATATGCTGGACGGGGCTATTGCCCGGAAAAGAAACTGTGTCACAACATTGGGGAAATTTCTTGATCCTATTGCAGACAAACTTTTGGTGGTATCCTCTTTAATAGCGCTGGTTCAGACAGGGGATGTATCTGCATGGGCTGTGACAGTGATTATCGCCAGAGAGTTTATTGTTACGGGAATACGCATTCTTGCAGCCAATGACGGTGTTGTTATTGCCGCAAGTTTACCGGCAAAGATAAAAACCTTTACCCAAATGGCTGCAATTGTTGTTATAATGCTTGACAATTTCCCGTTTTCTCTTTTTACAAAGCTTCCCATAGGACAAATTTTGCTTTGGATTGCTGTAATATTAACAGCTTACTCAGGGTATGACTATTTAAGGGCAAACATTGACAGAATAAGGGGATGAAGGAGATACTCAGAATGTAAAAACAGCGGGTTATACTCATCTTGGGACAGTAACCATCAAACCGATAGTTTTAGTTTTATAAAAAGAATTAATATTGCATTGAGTAAAAAAATAGTATATACTAATTAGCAACAGGCGATATTATCTGGTAATAATATCTCCGCAATCAAATGCCGGCCTTACGGATAAACAATATGCAGGAAGAAAGGTGTTGCTCTTGAATAAAAGTTCGCTAGCAAAAAAAGACAGACATAACCGTCTTCTGGAGATAATAAGAGAGGATCCGTTCATGACCGACGAAGAAATTGCCGAATGCCTGGAGGTTAGCATTCCAACTGTTCGGTTGGACAGACTGGAACTTGGGATTCCCGAATTAAGGCAGAGAATTAAGGAAGTGGCTGCGTTAGCCCATCAGAAAGTAAGGTCATTGCATGCGGATGAAATTGTTGGCGAAATAGTGGACATCCAGTTAGGAGAAAATGCCATATCCATTCTTGATACAACGGTTCAGATGGTTTTCGGAAAGTCCAGAATAGTCAGGGGGCACTATATATATTCATTTGCCGAATCTTTGGCTATAGCCGTAATTGATGCGGAAGTCGCCTTGGTAGGCGTTGCAAATATCAAATACAAAACCCCGGTTTATGCCGGCTCACGTTTGCTGGCAAAAGCGGAAGTCAGGCAGGTAAAACACAGGAATCATATAGTTTGGGTACTTATATATCATAAGCAGATAGAAGTTTTTCGTGGAAAGTTTATACTTGTAACAATTGATGACAAAGATAAAAATGATGATAAAAATAATAGTCTGAAATAATATATTTATTAATATTCCAAAACACCCAAGGGAAAGGCAGTGTGAGAAAGTGTGAGAAAGTTGAGAATTATGGTGGATGCTATGGGTGGAGATAACGCACCCGATGAAATTGTAAAAGGTTGCATTGAAGCAGTTAAGGCAAAGGACGGCTTTGAAGTTGAAATAATCGGAATCGAAGAAGAAATATACAGAATATTAAAAAAGCATGATTTTGCGAGTAATCGCATTTTAATAATCAATGCCACGCAGGTCATATACAATGAAGATAAACCAACAGAAGCCATCCGTCATAAAAAAGACTCTTCAATGGTGATTGGACTTTCCAAAATAAAGGAAAATCCTGGCAGTGTTTTTATCTCTGCCGGAAGTACAGGTGCGCTTTTGGCAGGTACCTTATTAATCGCCGGCAGAATAAAAGGAGTATTAAGGCCTGCCCTTGCTCCCATTGTTCCTTCTCTTACAGGCGGAACAATGATTATAGACGCGGGTATGAACACTGTATGCAGGATTGAAAATTATGTCCAGTTAGCCATTATGGGCTCAATCTATATGCAGCAGATGCTTAAAAAAGAGAGCCCCCGCGTGGGACTTGTAAACCTGGGTACTGAAGAAGTAAAAGGCAACAGTACCCTCAGAAAAGCACTGCCTTTTTTAAGAAACTGCGGTGTTAACTTTATCGGAAATATTGAAGGCAGGGACATTGCCGAGGGTAAGGTTGATGTGGCGGTATGCGACGGGTTTACGGGAAATGCCATGCTTAAAATGATGGAGGGCACGGGCAAATACTTCCTGCAAAGCATAAAGCGCATATTCAACAGCGATTTGTTTACTAAAATCTCAGCATTACTAGTCAAGGCACATTTAAAAAAGCTTAAGGACAGCATGGATCCTGAAGAAATAGGCGGTACCCCTATTCTCGGTGTTGACGGGCTTGTGTTTAAATGTCACGGCAACAGCAAGGCAAGAGCAATTCGCAACACAATTCTGAACGCTTGTAATGTAACAAAAAGTGCTTTTATTAATCAAATACGTGATAGATTATCAACTATGGAGGTAAAATTTAATGCATGATTTTAGTGCCGGAATTATTGGCACAGGAAAGTATATCCCTGGAAAAGTAATTACCAATCATGATCTTGAAAAAATGGTGGATACTTCAGATGAATGGATAATCAAACGTACAGGAATCAAGAAAAGGCATATATTGGAAGACGGAATTCCATCATACAAAATGGGAATTAAAGCCGCAGAGCAGGCCATCAGCGATGCGGGTATCAATCCTGAAGATATTGATCTAATAATAACCACAACAGAGGCACCCGATTATTTATCCCCATCCATGGCTTGCTTAATACAAAAGGGTATCAACGCGAAAAACGCAGCGGCATTTGACTTAAATGCCGCATGCACAGGTTTTGTTTACGCGATGGTTGTTGCCCAGAAGTTTATTGAGAGCGGCTATTACAGATATGTTTTAATTGTCTCAAATGAGGGATTAAGCCGTGTAGTGGACTGGAAAAGCAGAAATACCTGTGTATTATTCGGAGATGCAGCCGGGGCAGTTGTTCTTGGTAAAGTTGACAGGCAATTTGGCATAAAAGAAAGCTACCTCGCTTCTTTCGGCGATTTGGGCCATAATCTTACAATACCCTGTTGTTACATTTCCGATGAAGAAAAGAATAAAAGATCGGAAAATATGGAGCGAACCATCTGGCAGGACGGCAGTGAAGTATTCACTTTTGCTGTCAGGTCAATGACTGATGCAACAAGGATAATTCTTGATAAGGCCGGTATATCCGTTAAAGACATGGACTATTTAATACCCCACCAGGCCAATCTCAGAATTATTAACGGAGCCGCAAAGCGTCTTGAAATCAGTGATGAACAGATAGGCGTAATACTCCATGAAACGGGGAATATATCCTCAGCGTCCATACCCGTGGTTCTTGATATTTTTTCGAAAAACGGAAAGTTTAAAAACGGAAACACGCTTATATTTGTGGCCTTTGGCGGGGGTTTGACATGCGGATCCCTCCGCTTCTTATGGGGAAAATAATAACCCTGTCTATAATTCATTTTGGAGGTTTTTATGTCACGTATTGCATTTGTATTTTCCGGACAAGGATCACAATATATTGGAATGGCAAAGGATATTTGCGAAAATTTTAAGGAAGCGGCGGATATATTTAAACAAGCCTCTGAATCCCTGGGTTATGATATGGAGGAAATGGTTTTTTATGGTGATGAAGAGACCCTGAAAATCACCGAAAACACGCAGCCTGCGCTGGTTACGGCAAGTATTGCATGTCTTCAGCCACTTCTTATTGAAGGAATAACGGCAGAATTTGCGGCAGGCTTAAGCCTGGGCGAATACTCAGCACATGTCTATTCAGGAACCTTTTCATTTGAGAATGCTGTTAAATTAGTCAGAAAACGCGGAAAATTCATGCAGGAAGCCGTACCGATAGGTGTCGGTTCCATGACAGCCATACTTGGCATTGACAGGGAATCTGTCTTTAAGGCGTGTTCAATGGCAAAGGACCAGGGCGTTGTTGAACCTGCAAATTTCAACTGTCCCGGGCAGATTGTAATTTCAGGTCACATTAAGGCAGTAGAGAAAGCTTCTGCAGTTGCGCTTGAAATGGGTGCAAAAAGAGCTGTTCCGTTGGCAGTAAGCGCTCCCTTTCACTGCAGTTTGCTTATACCCGCAGGAGAAAAGCTGAGAGAAGAATTTGAAAAAGTCAGGATTAATCCTATGAGGGTTCCGGTTCTTGCAAATATAACAGGGGATGTTGTTGAGTCGGAGGAATTTGTTAAGGAATCATTAATCAATCAGGTATCCCGGTGCGTTATGTGGGAGGATTGCGTCAGAACCATGATTTCCAAAGGGGTTGACACTTTTGTCGAGATAGGACCGGGTAAAGTGTTAAGTGGTTTTATCAAAAAAATTGATAAAAATGTGAAAGTTTTAAATGTTGAAGATATGGATTCCCTCAAGGCTGCAATATCTGCAATAAAGAGGTGAAAAAATGGATTTTACAGGGAAAACAGTGATAGTTACGGGTTCAACAAGAGGCTTGGGAAAAGCGATTGCTGAAAAGTTTGCAATGCTTGGCGCAAATGTCGTAATTAATGGTACATCCGAAACTGTTCTTAAAACAGAAAAGGAGTTTTCAGACAAGGGATACAAAGTAAAAGCTTTTATTGGTGACATAAGTGTTTCTGAAAATGTTCAAATGCTTGTTAAAACAGCCGTTGATACTTTCGGGACAGTGGATGTCCTTGTGAACAACGCGGGCATTGTAAGGGATAAACTGCTTATGAAAATGAGCATTGAAGACTGGGATGAAGTTATAAACGTAAATCTGAAAAGTGTTTTTCTGTGCACAAAGGAAGTTATCAGGCTCATGATGAAAAAACGCCAGGGCAGGATAATAAATATTTCCTCTGTTATCGGTGTTATGGGAAATGCAGGTCAGGCCAACTACGCTGCTTCAAAAGCCGGTATAATAGGGTTTACAAAATCAATTGCCAGGGAACTGGGTTCAAGGGGTATTACCTGTAATGTGGTAGCGCCCGGGTTTATTGAATCTGATATGTCACAGCAGATACCCGAAGAGATGCGGGAAAAATATATTGCAAATGTCCCTTTAAGAAGGGCAGGGACACCTCTTGATGTGGCAGGCGCAGTATGTTTTCTTGCCTCTGAGGACGCTGAATATATTACAGGGCAGGTAATCCATGTTGACGGCGGATTGGTTATGTAATATTATCTTTAATGATAGCAATACTATAAAAATATAGGTTGTGATTTTTTGTCTGGAAGGGGGTGAAAGACGTGACATTTGAAAAAGTTAAGGAGATAGTGGTGGAACAGCTTGGCGTCGAGGAAAGCGAGGTTACCATGGAAGCCTCTTTCATAGACGATCTCGGAGCTGATTCTCTGGATATCGTGGAATTAATTATGGCTCTTGAGGAGGAATTCGACCTGGAAATACCAGACAAAGAAGCTGAGAAAATTACAACAGTTGGGGATGCTGTGGAATATATTAAGGCACACTCCTAATATAAGTTAAATAAGGAAAGTCCCACAAAAGTGGGACTTTCTTTATTCAACAGGCTTATTTATGTTTACTCTGGCACAAGTCGTTATTGAAACCGGAGGAGGTTAATTTTATGTCAAGAAGGGTTGTAATAACAGGAACCGGAGTTGTTCATGCACTGGGAAAGGGTACACCCGACTTTTGGAATGCAATAAAGGAAGGAAAAAACGGTATCACCGGAATAACTAAATTTGACTGCAGCAGAATAAGCACAAAAGTTGCGTCTGAGATTACTGATTTTGATCCTTCGCTGTACTTTGAGAAAAAAGAGGCTAAAAGGCTGGACCTTTTTACGCAGTATGCCATAGCTGCATCTTGCATGGCAATAAATGAATCGGGGATTGATGTAAAAAAAGAGGATCCTTTCAGGCTTGGTGTACTGATTGGTTCGGGAATCGGCGGAATACTTACACTGGAGGATCAGAAACAGATATTGATGGAAAAAGGTCCTCAAAGAATCAGTCCTTTTTTTATACCCATGATGATTGCCAATATGGCATCAGGCTATGCCGCCATTAAATTTGGTTTCCAAGGTTTTAATGAATGTGTCGTTACTGCTTGTGCTACAGCCAATCATGCAATTGGCGACGCTTTCAACGCGATTCGCTGGGGCATGGCGGATGTGATGCTCACCGGCGGGTCGGAAGCAGCTTATTCGGAGCTTGCGTTTGCCGGCTTCTGTGCTGCCAAGGCAATGACAACAGAAAGTGATCCTGAACTGGCTTGCAGACCATTTGATAAAAACAGATCGGGTTTTGTGATGGGAGAAGGGGCTGGCATACTTGTCCTTGAAGAGCTGGAACATGCTCTTAACAGAGGTGCGAATATAATAGCGGAAGTCATAGGATATGGCTGCACATGTGATGCTTATCATGTAACAGCACCCCATCCTGAAGGCGTTGCCGGTATAAAGGCAATGCAGTTTGCTATAAATGATGCAGGAATAAAGCCGGAGCAGGTAGACTACATAAATGCTCACGGAACTTCAACACCATTGAACGATTCAGTTGAAACCATGGTTATCAAAAAAGTCTTTGGTGATCATGCATATAAACTGGCAGTAAGCTCAACAAAATCAATGACGGGGCATCTGCTGGGTGCTGCCGGTGGCATTGAGGCGATAATCACCGCAATGGCTTTGAAAGAAGGGTTCCTGCCCCCAACGATTCATCTTGAAACCCCTGATGAGGAATGTGATCTGGATTATATTCCCAACCAGGGGCGAAAGGCAGATATTAAATATGCTCTTTCCAATGCTCTTGGTTTCGGTGGGCATAATGCGGTTATTGCCTTAAAAAAATATGAATAGGTACATCAAAAGTTTACAGTTGGAACATATTACCGATATTTGTTTATCATCGATATTATAAATAGATCAGAAGTCCGCCTCAAAACTGCATTATTCACAAAAGTGAAATTGCAGGGGTGAATGTTTTAAGGTACATCAGAAGTATACTATCAGAATCAGCGGGAGCATGGTTCTGTATTGCAGCCCGCTGCTTCTGCGTTGACTTATTTATATAACGGTTTTGTTACTGTTTACAGGTTCTGTTAATAGGTATTGTGAAATAGAAGGAGGCTCTTGTTTCCTCTATTGCACAATATCTTACCTGATCTTACCTGATCAGCGACTGAATTAGGGTGTGAACGGTAACACAAACCTTTTTTTCAGGAGCGCGCGTAAAAACCGTGCACCTTGAAAGCACCTGAATTTGTATGATATCATATACAGAGCTTATAAGGAGGCTTTATAAATGAATGCAGATAAACATGTGGAAATGCTGGAGAAAAGCATTGGTTATGTCTATAAAAACAAAAACTACGGATTAACTGCAATAACCCATAGTTCTTTCGCATATGAGCATGGCAGGAAAGGCTTTTCCAGCAATGAGCGGATGGAGTTTTTAGGAGATTCGGTTTTGAATTTTATTATAACAAGCCGAATGTTCAAAGAGGTTTCCGATATGACTGAAGGTGAAATGAGTAAAATGAGAGCATCAGTTGTATCGGAAGCGTCTTTATCCAGCTGCGCAAAAAAACTGAAACTTGGTGATCTTCTACTCCTTGGAAAAGGCGAAAAGCTTATGGGAGGCGCAAAACGAAATTCCATTCTGGCAGATGCCATGGAAGCTATTATTGGCAGTCTTTTTCTGGATTCCGGCTTAAGCGTTGCAGAGGAATTTGTTTATAAATTTTTGAATGACAATTATGAAAAAGCAATACAAGGTACACTTTTTACCGATTATAAAACAAAGTTGCAGGAGGAAGTGCAGAAGAAAGGCGTATATACCATTAATTATACTGTTACAAAAGAATCGGGACCGGATCATAATAAAACATTCACCACAGTAGTCTCCATAAATGATAAAATAATGGGTGAAGGCACCGGAAAGACAAAAAAAGAAGCTGAACAGAATGCAGCCGGTGATGCTCTTGAAAAATGGCTGAATGAAGAAAATCAAACAGATGGTGCAGGATGAAGGACAAAAGACATATTAATATACCCATATTTATTCCCCATAGCGGTTGCCCTCACAGCTGTGTGTTCTGCAATCAAAGGAAAATAAGCGGGCATAGCAAATCGCCTGAACCGGAACAGATTAAGGAAACGGTTGAAAAATATCTGGATACTGTCGGTCCTGAAGACACATGCGAAATTGCTTTTTTTGGTGGGAGCTTTACCGGAATTACTATTGCCGATCAGAAAGAATATCTCAATCTGGCCGAAAGCTTTGTAAAAAAAGGATTTGTCAGCGGAATACGCCTGTCAACACGTCCTGATTACATTAATAAAGATATTCTTGATTTTCTTGGGAAATACTCCGTCAAAGTCATAGAGCTTGGCATACAAAGCCTTGATAAGGAAGTGCTGCAAAAAAGCAGCCGCTTATATACCCCTGAAGAGGCAATAAATGCCTGCTATCTGGTAAAGAAATCCGGGTTTTCATTGGGCATTCAAACAATGATAGGGCTGCCGGGAGATACATTTGAAAAAAGCCTGAAAACGGCAGAAGCGGTTGTAGCAATAAAGCCGGATATGGTTCGAATCTACCCAACCCTTGTAGTAAAAGATACAGGTCTTGAAGAATTATACATGAATAAGAATTACCGGCCACTATCCCTTGATGAGGCGGTTCTCTGGTGCAGTAAGCTTGTACAAATATATGAATCGGCGGGAATCACGGTGCTTCGTATAGGGCTTCATGATGCCGCAGGGCTGGAGAAGAAGGATGACATAATAGCAGGTCCTGTGCATCCGGCATTTGGTGAGCTGGTTTATTCAGGAATATGGCTTGACAAAATCTGCAATGAGCTGTTAACATACGGAAATATACAGGGCAGAGGCCTTAATATATATGTTTCTCCGTCAAAGATTTCACAGGTTACAGGTTATAACAGAAAAAACATTAAATATCTTAAAGAACGCTTTAACTTTTCAAAAATCAGGGTGCTGCCTAATATGGATAAGGCACAGGCTTTCCGTATTGAATTAAATGAGGAATCTTAGGTTTCTCTGCTTTCGCCAGATAAATTGAATACCATGAATTGCCGGGTGTGTCAAGCTGAATTATTACAGGTTCAAAAGGGTTTAAGCCCGGTGGAAAAGTAGTTTCATCAGCATAAACAAGATAACTTCCGTGGGGCAGTATAAAACGGGTGTTGCCGTCTGAGTTGCTTAAAGCTGAAACATAAAGCGGGTTATAGGGGAAGTCGATTTTATTCGCAATAAGTTTCACACCCTTAACAGGTCTGGCGGTTTCCTGTTCTTTCAGTTTTAATACCAGCGAATGAACAGCTTCGTCATTTTGAGCCAGGGTTGACACATATCTTATTTGTGAAACATCTTCAACACTATGAATTACGCCTGAGGTTATATCATGCCTGTGAAGCATGAGGAATACAGCGGTAATTGTAATCAATAAGACTGCGTTTTGCTTTGTTATCCTGTTTTGCATATTATAAAAAAGCTCCAGGCGAAAAATCAATGAAATGGCGAAAAGAACTATTCCGGTAATTAAAAAATATAATGATACTTTTATGCTGATTTCAGACATAATAGGTTTGGAAAGCAAAACAAGATCCGAAGAAATGCTTTCAGTAAGTGAAATTAAAAGAGAATTTTGCAAAAGCTTTATAAAAAGGCCAAGGACGACAAGGGACAGTGCAGCTGCCTTTAAGGTTTTACAAAAGAGTTTTCCGGGTTTTTCAGTCATAAGAAAAATAAAAAGGATTAGTAATCCCAACACCGGGCATAACGTATGAAATAAGGCATAAGTGTTTCTGACAGATTGAAGCAGGAAATAAACAGTTTCAGAGCCGGATACAAAATAAGACAGCATGAAAGGGTGAATTCGCAGAATATCAGGAATGTTCCGTACCTTATCAAAGGCTCCGGCAAAAAGTGACGATTTAAAAGATTCAGCATAACCGTTATATAAGGTGATATTTGAAAATGACATGTCTTCCCGGGTAATATAACGGATCACCCCGTCAATTAACGATAACAGATTATCCTTTAAAGATTGGCTGTCTATTATAATACCGTTTTGAGCCATATAATCCGCTGCCTGCTCAATTGAATACGCAACATGGTTATAGTTTATAACATTGTTAAAAAAAACAGGGTTCAATAAGGTAGAGGAAAATATCCAATACGATGAGATAAAAACAACAGAGCAGCATACAATCAATATAATAAATATTTCGATCAGTTTTTTCATATGCTTCATTATTATCCCCGTTTCTTACTGTTGCGCACAAAAAGAAAACGATAACCAATTAACCGGCAATGTTTAATAATCCAGGCTACAGTTTCGATGCTGTTTCGCCACATAAAACCTGATTGTCTGAAACCTTTGCACATCCGATGTTTAATAAGACTATGGAGATAATAATATTATATCAGCACTGAATATACTTTTTCATATGCAATGTATGGCAATTAATCATTAATAAAGTCGGCACCATTATCATGCAGCAAAGCTGCTCCGACAGCGGTGGCATATTCTGCATGCTCCGGCACATGAAAGCGTACGGAATGCAGAATTGTGAGCCCGTTGAAAATTTCACCCGCCTGCGGCACATGGGTGAGATTCCCTGTTAAAACAATATCCGAAGTACCATCCATCTTTGCGGCAAATATGGACAAAACGCCTATGGTCTGAAATACGAGATTTATTATACCAAGGGCAATATCAGGGTTTGTTACAAGATCACTGATTTTGCCGAAGTTGGAAGCTGTTGTATCCGGTGGTAATCCCGGAATTATGTTATTGGACATATCCTTTATGAAAAGATCAACATTTGACAGGTTCCCGCCTTTTGCCATTTCAACAAGATCATCAAAATGACGGATATTAAGCATTCTGTTTGACAGCCCCAGCAAGGTTCCTCCACCCACGCCTGTTCCTCCCAGATGCCTTACCTTGCTTTTTTCTGCCTTTACAAAAGCGGTTCCGGTTCCCATACTGACAACAACAGCGTTTTCAAGGTTTGAAAGGAAAAGCCCTCCAAAACCTACGGAACGAAATTCATCAACCTGTCCTGTCGGAATTCCGAAAATACGTTCCTGAACATAGGAAGAACCCACACCTGTAATCATAACATGGGAAATATCGTCAAGTTTAAGGCTGTTCTGGTTTAAAAATTTACCGAAAGCTCCATATAATGATGAAATAGGATCTGTTGCCTTAACAAGCATGGGGCTAATAACCTTGTTATTACTAAAACCAATAATCTTTGTGGTGCTTCCGCCAATATCAATTCCAATTGTCATACCCATGGGCAAATCCCCGCCTTTTCATGAAGTCATATAAGTTATAATAATATCCGTGGTAAACAATCGTTTCCACGCAATCAGAGCTATTTTCTGTTAATGATTAATCTCTGTAATAGCCTTTTATAAGTAATAAACAGTTTGTTTAAGCTGTTATAAAGGTTTAAGATAATTACTTCCTTATTTTTTTAACTGCCAGCACTACAGGCACGCATATTAAAATTGAAGATACTAGTTCTGCAATGAAATTAGGCAAAGCTGAAACAAATATATAAACAGGAGTGGTATCCGCGGGTAAACCAAGTGAAGATATCAATGCTTCTACATAGCGTCTGGCATAAAGGATATAGATCATCCCCAAAACACCTATGGTATTGGTAAGAGTGGCTGCAGCAGCCGTAATCCCTATTGATACAGCCTGCTTTTTCTCTTTGAAAATGCTGTTAAGGCCCTTGTAGACATAGTGGGCAACAATGCCTATAAGAATGCGTGGTAGTATTGAAACCAAGGGATTAAGAAAAGCAAAAGCTATTGGCAGTGCTGATTGCTGTACTGCAGTGTACAGACTGGTAAGACCAAAAACCATTCCGATGAATGCGCCGGCAAAGGGACCTTCAACAATCGCACCAATAATTACGGGAATATGCATGAAAGTAATCTGAACAGGCAGACCCGGAACAAGCATAAAAGCCAGTGGTGTGAAATTTAACGCAATGGAAAGCGCTGACAGGATACCGGTAACAGCAATTTTCCTGACAGAAAATTTAGATTTGTTAACCTCATTATTCATATGAATACCTCCGCTCTCATTCCAAATTGGATATAAGTCGAATTCAGAATATGGATTTATTTTTGTCCGGTTTCAAAAAAGAATACCGGCATGTCCATTATATTAACACAGAAACAGGCTGTTTTGCAATAGTGATTGTTCATCCAATTGTACCCGCTGCAAATGTTACTGTTCAAACCCTGACCTGATTCAGGTTCTGCCAGAGCTGCTCCGGATATTGAGCAATGACGGTTACTGTTTACAGGTTATGTATAAAGATATTGTACAACTGTATTGCACGGCATAACGGCTTGAATTGAAAGCTGCAATTGGGGTATTATTATGTTCTGTTGGAAGCAATTTCTTTGGAGGTTTGTATGAGAACTATTCATATAGAAAAAATTATTGACGCTGTTGAAAAACTCTGCATGGATGCCAATTATAACCTAAATGATGACATTTACAATGCGCTGGTTAAGGCTTACAAAAATGAAGAATCGGAAAAGGGAAGATGGGTGCTTGATAATATAATTAAAAATTCGAAAATCGCTAAAGAGGAAAAAATGGCTATTTGCCAGGATACGGGAATGGCTGTTGTATTTCTTGAGATAGGCCAGGATGTGAATATAACAGGAGGAAGCCTTACAGACGCAATAAATGAGGGAGTACGCAGGGGGTATAAAAATGGTTATTTGCGTTGTTCTGTTGTGAATCATCCTTTAAAACGTGTTAATACCAATGACAACACCCCTGCTGTCATACATACGGAGGTTGTTCCGGGAGACAGGCTTAAAATTGTTGTTGCTCCGAAAGGATTCGGAAGCGAAAACATGAGTGGTCTGGCTATGCTTAAACCATCGGACGGTGCTGAGGGTGTCATTGATTTCGTGGTAAAAACCGTTGACAAAGCAGGTCCCAATCCATGTCCGCCAGTAATAGTGGGTGTTGGAATAGGAGGAACAATGGAAAAGGCAGCCTGCCTTTCAAAGAAAGCACTTTTAAGACCGGTTGGTTCTGAATCTGACGATCCTGATATGGCGGAGATTGAAAGGGAATTAAAAAAAAGGATAAACAAACTGGGGATAGGTCCCGCAGGCATCGGCGGGAACACAACAGCCCTGGCAGTTCATGTTGAATACTTTCCAACCCATATTGCCAGCCTGCCTGTGGCAGTTAATATAGGATGTCACGCAACCCGCCATGCATCCTGTGAATTATAGGGCTATAGTTTTCGGCAGAATTCGAAAGTCCTGCTGTGACATATCAGATTCAATAAACCCGGGTGATGCCAGATTACAGATAATTCCCGCAGAACCCGGTTCCCCGGTGTTTTATTTGATTGCGAAAAATAAGGCTTTATAACATTAACCGGCCTGAAAGGGAAGATGAAAGGATTAAGAAATGAAAGAGAAGGACCCAGGCACTCTTTATCTTGTGGCGACTCCCATGGGAAACCTCGAGGATATAAGCATAAGGGCAATTAAGACATTACAGGAGGTTGACCTTATAGCTGCTGAAGATACAAGGCATACCCTTAAGCTGCTAAATCATTACAATATAAAGAAACCATTAACAAGTTACTTTGAACATAATAAAAGACAGAGCGGAGAGAAATTAATAAAAGAATTAAGCAGCGGAAAAAGTATTGCGTTGGTTACCGACGCAGGAACACCAGGTATTTCAGACCCGGGGGAAGATCTGGTTAAGCTGGCAATTGACAATAATATAAAGGTTACCATGATACCTGGCTGTACAGCATCCATTATGGGTCTGGTTTTATCCGGCCTGCCTTGCGCGAAGTTCAGCTTTGAGGGTTTTCTGCCTCATGAGAGAAAGCAGAGAAAGAAATTGCTTGAAGAATTACGCGATGAAAAAAGAACTATAATATTTTACATTTCCCCGCACCGTGTTATAGACGTGCTTAACGATATAATTGAGATTCTTGGTGACAGGCGTGCGGCCTTATGCAGGGAACTGACTAAAATTCATGAGGAGGTAATACGGGGTCATCTTGGTGGGATAGTAAAAACGCTTTCAGAAAAGGAAAAAATAAAGGGAGAAATGGTTTTGGTTATTGAGGGTTCAGACAAGGGTAGAGAGCCGGAGAATAGCCATCTTGCAGGTTTAAGCATTTCTGAGCATATGGATTATTACATGAGCAAAGGCTTTGAACAAAAGAACGCAATGAAAAAGGTAGCTTCAGACAGAGGAATATCAAAAAGAGAGGTATACTCGCATTTAATAAAAAATAAGAGGTGATTTTGCGTACTTTCAAAAAAAATGTTTCATGTATTGCTTCCGTTACGCTGATATTTTTCCCTCTGACTATGAAAAAACTGCCAGGTAAAGTTTTAATATCTGACAGTCTCATAAATAAAAAAGAGACAGAGTAGTCTGTCTCTTTTTTATCGATACTCTGCTTTGTGCTTAAATGTTTTTCATATCATTTAAACAGTCAGGGCAAATATTTTTGCCTTTGAATACGACAATGTCTTTCGCATTGTCACAGAAAATACAAGCAGGTTCATACTTCTTAAGGATGATTGCAGACTCGTCTACGTAGATCTCCAACGCATCCTTTTCAGCGATGTCGAGAGTTCTTCTCAACTCGATCGGCAGTACGACTCTTCCGAGTTCGTCAACCTTTCTTACAATACCTGTTGATTTCATCAATCTACACCCCCCTGAAACTAAGATAGCCGTAACATAGTTCGACATATTTCTTGCTCTTATCGTACCATAAATGCCAATAAACGTCAACACTTTTTTTTCAATATTTTAGAATATTTATTATTACTTTTTGTTAATGTGCGGAGATTCTGTTTTATAAGATATTGTGT
>JAAYGP010000028.1 GCA_012727625.1 Clostridiaceae bacterium | reverse complement strand
TTACTTCGGGATGGTTTGATTTTCCCCCCCCGAATTCAGATAAAAATTTTTTCATCGTAATCCCCCCAAATGGTTAATCCGTGCTTAATAACTGATAAATTTTACTTCGGAAAGCATGTAATAATCAGCGTGGGTTAATTTTATGAAAGCGCTAAAGAGTATATCATTAATATATTTATCGGCAAAAAAGAGTTGGGCATTGATTATAAATATCACAACCTATATTTAGAATTTTTATATAAAACACCGGAAATATTATTTTATTCCATGGCAAAACCAGGAGCTTCTTCATTGAAGATGTGCAGAAGCGCGCCTTTTGCCATTTGAGCGCTATCTGAGCTTTACTATTGTAACCCCTGTTTCTCCTTCACCGTATTTACCAAGCCGGAAAGACAGAACATGGGCATGGGACCTTAAAAATTCATGAATTCCCTTTCTGAGTGCCCCAGTTCCTTTGCCATGTATTATTGAAACCTCATGAAGCCCGGCGACAACTGCCTCATCAATATATTTATCCAGCTTCACCGTTGCCTCTTCAATATTGTTTCCGCGAACATCTATTTCCGGACAGATACTAACTGTTTTAATCCTGGTATATCCTGATGATCCAATGGAATCAACAACATCTTTTTGCTCATCCACATAACGGAGCTGTGATATATGCATTTTTATTTTCATTATACCGGCCTGGATCTGAACCTGCCCGTCCTTATCAGGTGTATCCAGTACCGTCCCTTTTCTGTTTAGATTAAGAATCATCACCGAATCTCCGGGCTTCAGATCTTTGGGCGGGTCCGCAAACCCCTTTCGTGGAAGAACAGATTCAGAAAGCTGTTGTTCCAGTTCGTTAACCTTTTGACGTATATTATGTTTAATTGATATTATTTCATGTTCCTGAACCGCCTGTCTGTAATTTTTTTCAAGTTCCTTTAGTTTATCCATTATTTCATCCGCTTCACGCTTTGCATCAAGCAGTATTCTTCTGGCTTCCTGCCTTGCCTGATTAATAATTGTTTCTTTTTCCTTTTCTATTTTTCTCCTGGACTCAATCGACATCTCTTTTATTTTCTCTATTTCGTTTCGTGCTCTTTCAGCCTCTTCACGTTCTTTTTCTGTTGCTATACGATTTTTTTGTATATCCGACAAAAGCTCCTCAAATTGAATATCCTCACCCTTAAGAAAACTATGAGCCCTTTTGATTATGTCCCCGGAAAGACCCAGCCTTTTTGATATGGCAAAGGCGTTACTTCTTCCCGGAACACCGATTAACAGACGATAAGTGGGCTTAAGGGTCTCAATGTCAAACTCACAGCATGCATTCTGAACTCTTTCCGCCGTCATGGCATACAGTTTTAATTCGCTGTAATGGGTTGTGGCCATAGTACGTATGTCGCGTTCCGTCAATATATCCAGTATCGCTGTTGCAAGGGCCGCTCCTTCCGTGGGATCAGTGCCCGCGCCCAGCTCGTCAAAAAGAGCAAGGGAGTTTTCATCGATGTTATTTAATATGTGAACAATGTTTGTCATGTGGGAAGAAAAAGTGCTAAGGCTTTGTTCTATGCTTTGCTCGTCGCCTATATCCGCAAAGACTTCCCTGAACACGCACATTTCACTGTTCTCTGCGGCAGGTACATGAAGCCCGGCCTGGGCCATAAGCACAAACAAGCCTGTGGTTTTTAAGGTAACCGTCTTGCCGCCTGTGTTTGGCCCTGTTATGACCAGCGTGGAAAAAGAGTTTCCAAGTTCAATGTCAATCGGCACTACAACTTCAGGATCTATTAACGGATGCCTGCCTTTTTTAATTACAAGCCTGCGATCAGTATTAAAAACAGGTTCTGTGCAATTCAGATCAAGGCTCAACCGTGCTTTTGCAAAAATGAAATCTATACGGGCCAGCAGTTCAACATTTGTGCTTAACATATCTGAGATATTGGCAACCTCGCCCGAAAACTCCATTAATATTCGTTCCACTTCCTGGGCTTCCTTATTTAAAAGCTGCCTGATCTCGTTATTTGCCTCAACCACAGCCATCGGTTCAATAAAAAGGGTAGCACCGCTGGATGACATATCATGAACCAGGCCGGGTATCTGGTTCCGGTGTTCCTGTTTAACTGGTATTACATAGCGATCCCCGCGCATTGTAACAACCGCGTCCTGCATGAATTTTTTATTCTGCTGGGAACGTATAATGCTGTTGAGTCTGTCTTTTATCGATTCCTGCATGCGGCGTATGCTTCTTCTTATGGATGCAAGATGCGGACTTGCATAATCTGAAAGGGTATCCTCCGACTCTATGGCCTGATTCAACCTGTCCTCCAAAGCTTTGTTGGTCCCCAGTCCGCCGCACAGAAAAAGAACTGTGTTTGTATCGTCCATCTCTATTTTATCACGCGTAAGATATCCTTTAAGGTTTCTTGAAGCACGAAGAACGTCCGCGATTTTCAATAATTCGCCGGGATTTAAAATACCCCCGGCTTCCGCCCGTCTTATCAGATTTCTGATATCATGAATCCCGCCTAAAGGCGGTGAACCTTTCCTCAGAATACAATTAACCGCATCGGAGGTTTCCTTTTGCGACTGTTTCACAGCCTCAATGTCCGTGTATGGCACAAGCTCAAGGGCAAGTCTCTTTCCCAGGCTGCTTGACGCACGTTCTTCCAGCTTTTTGAGTATTTTATCATATTCCAGAACCTTTAATACTTTCCTGTTCATAAAAACCTTTCTTTATTCATTACCATTTCCAAATGCATTGGCTGATTCAGTAAATTGTCTGCTGCACTGTAAAACGCAACCTAATTATACCATAGTGAAATAATGCTGCAAGCATAACAATTGCCTATAATCATATTATACCGGGGCTATTGGGGGAGATTTCAACAGATAAAGCAGGGGCTGCTTTTTATC
>JAAYGP010000255.1 GCA_012727625.1 Clostridiaceae bacterium | reverse complement strand
TCTTTAAATCGCTCAATAACTGTACCTTTTCATTCTCGGTTGCTATATGTGAGGATGCCGATGATATGCTTGCCAAAGATGCGATTAAGAAAAATATTAATCCTATTGTTAAGATACTTCTTAGCTTCTTCATCCTTAGTTTCTCCTTTTTGAATATGTATTTTATCAAATACATTATATCAATCAATGAAAATATTGTATACACCTATTTGACGTAGCTTTATAAGAAATGTTTCATTAAATGTTTCCCGTTAAACGTAAAAAACCGGAAGACTTAGTCTTCCGGTTTTTTGCATTTTATTAGTCAGCAGGCCAAATGCCGGTTGCACTATCGCTTGTCATCGACAGATTCTTAAATGTAATAGCGTCGAATGCTTTCGGCTTATTACCATTCTTATCTGTGAGGTAGTTGATTGTTTCAGCCAACTTGATGGAGAAGTTACCGGATACCTTGTATGTTGTCTGTCCATTTTCTGTCTTTTTTGCATATTCCTTTGTGAACTGGAATGTTACAGCATTGTCGGTAATATCAATAACTTTATAATCTTTTCCGTTGGCCAGTGTGCTGCTACCCATCTTCACGATGAAGTCTGAACCTGTGTAGCTTTTATCAACAGCTGTCTTCATATCTTCAGAGAAGAACAGTGTGAACTTAAAGTTGTCTTTATCAAACAGGAGATAATCCTTAACACCGGTATTATTGTTACCATAGTTGGTTTTAGAGTCACCGTCATCATAAAGTGTCGGTGCAATCTTGTCCTTGATGCCTACATCATCAACTTTAACCTTGACTCCATACTTGTTCTTAGTCTTAGGCTGAGTTACAACTTCAACTACTGCATCGTCATTTTTATATTCGTGTGGCAGATTCTTTGCAAGTGTAAATGTTGCAACTGTCTTACCCTTATCATTCAGTTTTGTTTCAACAGAAGCCAGAGCAATCTTGTATACTCCTTCTGTTACTGTTTCACGATCATTGATGGTAAAGTCACTAACTTCAAAGTTAACTTCATCGGAGAAAGTAACTACGACTACATTTCTTGCAGTTGCTTCAGCAGAGAATGTTATCGGTGTTGTTGCTGCATCTTTTACTGGCAGGTCAAACTGGAGTTCTTTTGTAAAGTTGCCAGCAGCATCTGCTACACGGGCAATGGTTAAAACCACTGGGTCATCCTCTGTTGGCTCAGGTATATCATAACCGTCTTTGTGGTCAGCCTCTGAAGGAATTATAATTTCAACAGCTTTACCACTATCAACAACAGTGATGGCTACACCACCCTTTAAATCTTTTATAGCTTGCTCACCAAAATAGTATTTTTCAATATCATTGATAGCATATTTTCCTTCAGTTGCCATTGCTTCGCCAAAGGAAACTTTCAGCATCTGACCTTTTTCAGCCCTGTTGTAAACAATTGCCGAGAAGTCTTTTTTGTCTGGCTTGCTTATGTCTTTAACTGAGAAAGGTACTGTCACTTCTACTATTTCATTATTGGCTTCGTCCTTAACACCTTTAATGACAATAGAGTAGTCGCCACCAAGCTTCTTGGTACATGTTATTGTAGCTTTCTTATCGGCATATGATACACTGTCTATAATATCTTCAATCTCTTTGCCTTCTGAATCCAGAATGGTGTAGTTTGAAGCTTTCTCTGCGCTGTCTTTATCTACGGCTTCATTGTAGGTCACAATTATCTGACTTTCAGAATCAGACGCCTGCTTAACAGAGGAAACTTCCGGCGGAGTTACATCGACTACAACTTCAACACTCAGCATCTGCTGTGTATTCTTGTTGCCCCACAAGTCTCTTACTGCGTCTTTAAGAACATATATATACGCACTTCCTGGCGGGAGCTTATTGTCAACTTTTGAACTGTCGTCTTTTTCAATACCGGTAAATTTCAGTGTTGATTTGTTTCCATCGATGGTTACATCAGTTGCATGGTTGGAACCATTTGTATGATACCACTCTTTCACTGCCTTTCCATCGAATTCGATGTCTTCACTCCAGATAAGTGTTACTTCTGTCGGTTTTGCATTTTCATAACCAACAACTACAGGAGCTTCTTCATCTTTCACTACGTTCAATGTAATCAGCTTACCAATTACACCAAAGCCAGCAAAGTCTTCAGATGTGCTCTTAATCTGGATGGTTACTTCACCTTCCGGAAGATTGGAGTACAACTTAACTAAAGCTTCTGTGTAATCTTTCTGCAATCTGACTTCCTTAACGTAAAGCTTGCCACCGTTAACAACAAATCCGTCCTTATCCAGGATGTAATATACTGTGTCTCCCTCAGTTTTTTTATCTCCCCACATAGGCTCGGAGAAGATAACCTTAATGGTATCTTTACCAACAACTTGTGCGTCAACTACTGTAGGAATTTCTTTGTCAAGGAACAGAATGTCTTTTAAGGTGGTTTCTGCAATAGTTACGCCAGCTTCTGATTTTACGTTTTTAATTGTCAAATCAACTTTGTCATCCTGATCCTTTGCACTATTGTATTTGAGTGTCAGAATAACAGTTACGCCATCATCCTGGAGAGCAGCTTTTTCAATTTCGCCACTGCTCAGTTTGTAGTTGTCAACTTTTTGTGCAGAATCTTTTTCTACCTTTTCGTTATAAACAACATAAATCTGAATGTTGTTTGGTGCATGAGCTTCAGCTTTCAATTCAACAGGAGCTTCTGTCGGAACCGGTGTAGGTTCGTAGTAGCCTACTTCTGCCATAGCTTCAGCGCTTACTGCGCCTGAATCAACCAGAGCCTGAGCAAGGGTAATGCCTGAAGCTGTTGTTCCGCCCATTGCGAATGAAATGATACCGGCAGCTGTGTCTCTCTTCAGCTCATTGATTGAGCCAAACTTAACAGCGTTGCCAGCGCTGAGCATTTCAACTTCAGCAGCCTTTGTGAGAACATTGTCCCACTCTTCTTCATAACCCATAGCATTGAGCATGAAGTTGATAAATTCTTTACCTGTTAATAACAATTGACCTGCGAACTTAATGTTCGGAAGAATGCTAGCGTCTATACCTTTTGTCAGCCCATTCTTTACTGCATAAGCGACATATGGTTTAGCCCATTCTGTAACTGTATCGAGGTCTGTAACTTTTGCAAGCTGTGCAGCGATCTCTTCAGAGCTCATAGCTTCTACTTCTTTTTCAAGACCTCTTGCGCGGATCATTAAAGTAAGACCCTGTTCTCTTGTCAGGCTATCTTCGAGACCGAGATCGGTATCTGAATAACCCTTGAAGAGACCAAGAGATTTAAGCTTTAGAGCATCTGCTTCGTATTCAGCTGCAAATGCGGGTACCATAATTGAAGCAAGCATAGCAACAATCATAATAGCCGCGAAAAGCTTTTTGAGATTTCTCATGATCTAATCCTCCCTTTTGGAATTTCTGGAAGCAGACAACTTATTTTGCAAAGCCGGATTACGCCGCTTCCTTGATATAACCCAGCTTTGTTTGCTTTATAAATTCAAGATAAGTGCTTCCACCTATCATGAATTTCAAAGTTATTATATCATCGGGGATTAGGAGCGTCAACAACGCCTGTATATGTGTAAACAAATTGTAACTTTATAACAACCCACCGTAACAATTCTATAATACAGGTGTTCCGGATATTTTTTACCCTTTCTTTGACGTCCTTAACAACAAATTTGTTCCCCCGTGGGTCCCGGGTAATTGCCGTATAGTAAATATTCAGTTCTGAATGCATTATATCACTTTCAGGTTTACAAAGCTATCCAAAATCATTTATCGGCTATATTTTCCCGTTTGTTTATTACAATTATATAAAATGGAAATATATTTCCTGCAAGCTCAGTTTTTTACGCCGTTTAGTTTTTACAAAAGTTACAGCAGAACGGCGAAAAATACTCATCAATTAAGGAGATTACATCCTTTGCATCGGTAAGCTCATACATTTCTACCCTGAATTTTGACGCTCCCGGCATTCCTTTTATATACCAGGCCAGGTGTTTTCTCATCTCTTTAACGGCAGTTGTTTCCCCTTTAAGTTCAATCATCATTTTATAATGCTCTTTTATGACATTCAGTTTTTCTTCGTCTGTCGGGTAAGGTATAAGCTCGTTATTATATATATAATGATAGATTCTTTCAAATATCCATGGGTTTCCCCGGGCACCTCTTCCTACCATTACAGCATCGCAGCCCGTTGTTTCAAACATTTTTTTCGCGTCTTCAGGCGAAAATATATCGCCATTTCCGATTACGGGAATTGAAACAGATCTCTTAACCCGGGCAATAGTATCCATATCGGACTGTCCGGAATAGAACTGATCCTTTAATCTTCCATGCACCGTAATGGCTGAAGCTCCTGAATCCTCGGCAGCTTTTGCAAACTCAACCGCGTTGTCCCTGTCAAAACCTTTGCGGAATTTAACAGTAACAGGTTTTTTTGAAGCTTTGACCACAGCTTTAATTATTTTTGCCGCAAGCTTTTCATCCCGCATCAGTGCGCAGCCATCGCCGTTTTTTACGATTTTGGGGGCAGGGCAGCCCATATTGATGTCTATAAGCGCTACATCCTCCCTGGCGTTTAATTCCTCAGCTGCCTTTGCCATTATTTCAGGTTCGGAGCCAAAAATCTGAACGGCGCAGGGTGCCTCATAGGGATGGATTACCGTAAGCTGTTTCGTTTTTTTATCATTATAATACATGCCCTTGCTGCTTACCATTTCAGTGCAGGTTAAACCTGCGCCCATTTTTGCGCACAGAAACCTGAAAGGCATATCAGTTATGCCTGCCATGGGAGCTGAAAATATGTTGTTTCTGGGCGTGAAATTACCGATTTTTACAGATGTCTTCATTTATTCTCCTGTTTCGTATGTTTTGTTGATTCTCCGTATTCCTCCGAAATTATGTAACGGGGTCGGGCTTTAACTTCGTTATAGATTCTGGCGATATACATCCCTATCATGCCGAGGCTTATCATAAGACAGCTTCCCGTGATTAAAAGCAGCAGAATAACTGTTGTAAAGCCTCCGATGGCAAGACCCCTCAGCTTCATAACAAGCGTTTGTATGCCCAGTATAACCGAGCCAAACAGGAACAGGATTCCTATAAATGTTACAAACTGCAGCGGCAGCGAGGAAAAAGACGTAAAAGCCGTAATTGCAAGCCTGAAAAGCTTTAGCGGTGACCATCTGCTTTGTCCGCTCTCCCTTTTTGGAACCTTGAAATATATTTCCTTTCTTTTATATCCAACCCAGGCTGACATACCCCTGAAAAATGTTTCTTTTTCAGGCATTTGCAAAAGGGCGCTAACAACCTTTTTATCCAGAAGCTTAAAATCCGACGCGTTTTCCAGATCAAAACCTGAAAGGCGGTGCATTATTTTATAAAACAGCGAGGCGGAGAATCTGCTGAATGAGCTTTCCTGCCCCCTGTCCTCCTTAACTGCTTCCACCACTTCATAACCCTCTTTCCAGAACCTTACCATTTCAGGTATAAGCCCGGGGGGATGCTGAAGATCTGCATCCATTACTATGCAGGCTTCTTTTGTGGATTTTGTTAAACCCGCCATAATTGCGGCCTCTTTTCCAAAATTCCTGCTGAATCGCAGGATTTTAAGGTTTGAATTTTCATTGGCCTCTTTTTTTAAAATGTTCCAGGTGCCATCCTTTGAGCCATCGTCTACAAGAATAAGCTCAAAGTCGTTTGTAACGGCCGCTGCTGTGCTGCAGACCACTTCTATTGTTTTTTTTATTTGTTTTTCTTCATTATATACAGGAATCACTATCGAAAGCATACTTTTTCTTCCCTTTTTTATGTTAATT
>JAAYGP010000254.1 GCA_012727625.1 Clostridiaceae bacterium | reverse complement strand
GAATTGAACTTCTCGAGAAAATGGAAAAATGCCCGGTGTTATATGATGATTATAGATAGTTTTAATAATATACAAAAAACTACAGAAAGGAAAATAGCTATGATTAAAAACACACTTCCAGATATTAAAGGTGTTATACCGGCACTAATTACTCCTTTTAAAGAAGATGGCGCAATTTATGAGCCTGCTTTGAGAAATCTTGTTGATCATCTTATTGAATCAGGAGTCGGCGGATTTTATATCACCGGCAGCACCGGAGAAGGCTTCCTGATGACAGCGGAGGAAAGAAAAAAGGTAGTTGAGATTGTAATTGAGCAAACGGCAAAGAGAGTTCCTGTTATAGCGCATATAGGTACAATAGACACAAATACAGCCATGGATCTTGCAAAGCATGCATATATTACAGGAGCGGATGCTATTTCATCGGTGCCGCCTTTCTATTACAGATTTGAGTTTAATGAAATTTACAATTATTATAAGGATTTGGCCTCATCGGTACCAATTCCACTGATAATATACAATATTCCTGCAACTACGGGTGTTGAAATAGGACTTCCTGCCATTAAAAAGCTTGCTGAAATAGATAATGTCATGGGCATTAAATATACATCTTTCAACCATTACGATATGCAAAGAATCAGTGAGTATAATAACGGAAGAATAACCGTATTTTCAGGTGCCGATGAAATGTGCGTTTCAGGATTGATTATGGGTGCTGTCGGCCTGATAGGAAGCTTTTATAATCTGATGCCTGATTTATATGTAAGGATATATAAGCAGGTGGTTGAGAAAAAGGATATTGTCTCGGCGCAGAAAAATCTTCTGATAGCAAATGATATAATCCAGGTCGTTTTAAAATATGGCACAAGTGCTGCCCAGATAGGAATTAAGCCTGCCATGAAATTTATGGGCATTGATTGCGGAACGGTCAGAAAACCGCTCAAGAGACTGAATGCCGAAGATATTGAGAACATGAAACAAGAGCTTCTTAGAATAAAAGAAGAAAGAAAAGCAGAGGGCATAAGCCTGCTTGATGCCTTAAGGTGAACTTGCCAGCTGAAGCTGAACATAATGCTTTAACTTTTAAAATGCGTATGAAGCTTGAATATGACGACCAATATGGATTTGTTCCCTTGTGAACCGCATAAGGTTACATTACCTTGGCTTTCAAAGGGATAGTCACTTTCACATTCCGTATGGAGGTGTTTCCAATCAATAAAAAAGAAAGAGTTATTGCCGCTGTCAGAGGGCAAAAAATTGATTATATACCGGCGGGGCTTTGGATGCATTTTCCCGCACAAATGCACCACGGCATTGAGGCCGTAAAGGCGCATATCAAGTTTTACAGGGAAACCGGTACAGATATTTTAAAGGTAATGAATGAAAATCTGATGCCTCTTAATCCCATAGCAAAGGCCGATGATTGGAAGCATATAAAACCAATCAGCCTGAACAGTGATTATGTAAAGGATCAACTTGAGATAATCAAGCGGGTTAAGGACGAGATTAAGGACGAAGCCGTTATACTCGCAACAATCCATGGTGTAGTTGCTTCAGCCTTTCATTCCTGTAAGGATCCCAGTACATATGACACTGAGGGCGGAGTATTGCAAAAGCATTTGCAGGAAAAGCCTCAGATTGTTGGTAATGCTTTCAGAATTTTGGCCGAGGGGCTTGCACAGCTTTCACAGGCATGTATTGAAGCCGGAGCTGATGGCATTTATTATGCGACTTTAGGCGGGGAAACCTACCGCTTTACAGATGAGGAGTTTTATAAATATATAAAACCAAATGACCTTTATATTCTGGATGCGGTAAGTCATGTGCCTGGGTTCAACGTTCTTCATATGTGCAAGGACAGGCTTAACTTGTCCCGCTACAAGGATTACCCGACTGAAGTGGTAAATTGGAGTGTTCATGCAGACAATCCGCCTCTGACAGATGCTGATAAGCTATTCCCGGGAAAGGCTGTTCTGGGCGGTTTGGACAGCAGCGCCGGGCCGATTGTGTCGGGAACCCTTAAGGATATTGAAAAAGAGGTACAAAATACCATTGACAGCATGAAAGGCTTTAAATTTATTCTTGGCGGTGATTGCACCCTGCCCACGGGAATTCCGTATGAGCGGATTAGGAAGGCAATTGAGACTTCAAGGAATTAATCTCTTCATATCAAATAAATACTCCACAATTCTGATGCCGATGTCTGCTTATGGCGTAAGCCAAAGCAGACATCGGCATTTTTACTGAACATTTTCAAGGATGTTCAGTATTTAAGTTGATGTTTCCGGTTGAATTATATAAAATAAGCATGGACTTTAAATAACGCCTTTTATGACTCTATATTTATGTTTTGCGGGTCAAAATTCGGGCGGCGTGGGATAGCCCTCACAGCGAAATGGAGGTTTTTTCTTGGAAATAGATATTGTTGACTTAGGTCATATGGAATATGGAAAAGCCCTTAAAATTCAAACGAATCAGTGGGAGAAAGTATTCAGGGAAGAAGAGAAGGATACGTTATATTTAGTGGAGCATCCTCCCGTTATAACCCTTGGTATCAGAGGAAAAACAGATAATATTCTTTTACCGGAGGCAGAATTAAAAAGGCTCGGTGTTTCAATACACAAAATCAACCGGGGCGGTGATGTTACCTATCACGGACCAGGGCAAATTGTCGGCTATCCTATAATGAACTTGAACCATTGGGGCAGAGACATACATTCTTTCGTCGAAAGAATAGAAAACACTTTTATCAGGCTTCTTAAACAGAATTATGGCATAGCTGCGGACAGAGGTGATAAGACCTACACAGGTGTATGGGTTGGTATAAATAAAATCACTGCCATAGGAATTCAGGTTAAACGGTGGACAACAATGCATGGCTTTGCATTTAATGTTAACACGGATCTTTCTCATTTCAGGTGGATTGTCCCATGCGGAATAACCGATAAAGGAGTAACCTCTGTTGAACAGCTTACAAACAAAAAGCAGGATATGGAGCTTCTTAAAAGACAGACAGCTGAAATGTTTTGCCAAAGCTTTAACGCGGTTCCCAATTATATAAAAGACATTGATCTTTCAACTAAGGAGTGATTTTTATAAAAATAAAAAGGATGCCAAAACCGGAATGGCTGCGTATTAAAGCACGTTCCACCATTGATCATAAAATTGTTGAGGAAATATTAGATAAATTTCATCTAAACACTGTCTGCGATGAAGCTGCATGCCCAAACAGAGGGGAGTGCTTTGCAAAAAAAACAGCCACTTTTATGATACTTGGAAATGTATGCACCCGGGGCTGCACATTCTGCAACGTATCAAAGGGAAAACCCGTGCCGGTTGACAGTGATGAGCCCGGAAACATAGCTATTGCCGTGGCTTCATTAGGCCTTAAGCATGCAGTTATCACTTCGGTAACCCGTGATGATTTGCCCGATGGAGGTTCCGGACACTTTGCAAAAGTAATATCAGAAATCAAGAAAGAAGCCCAGCATATTACTGTTGAAGTTCTGATCCCTGATTTTAAGGGAGCTACGGAGGATTTAAAAAAGGTGATTAACGCAAAGCCGGATATAATAAATCATAATGTGGAAACAGTGCCCCGGCTTTACAGTGAAGTTAGGCCTCAGGCAAATTATCACAGATCCGTTGACCTTTTAAAAAAGGTTAAGGCAATGAACAAAAGCATTTTTACAAAATCGGGGATTATGTTAGGCCTCGGGGAAACAACCGATGAGATACTGGAAGTATTTAAGGATTTACGCGAAGCAAACTGTGACTTTTTGACCGTTGGCCAATACCTTGCCCCTTCCTCCGCCCATCACCCGATTGTGGAGTATGTTCATCCGGATAAGTTTAAAATGCTCAGGGAGGAAGCATATGAAATGGGATTTTTATATGTTGCGTCAGGTCCTTTCGTAAGAAGCTCATATATGGCGGAAGAGGCATTAAGCCACGGTAAAAAACAGCAATAAAATTAACATGCTTAAAAAATAATTGTTTAACTTCTAAAAGACAGTGGAAATAATTCAGTGCATTCCCGTGATTAATTAGCATAATAAAGACAAAACCAATCTATAGAGGACCGACTGACCAGCAATGAAGAGTGAAAATTCTTCGGGATAAACTT
>JAAYGP010000253.1 GCA_012727625.1 Clostridiaceae bacterium | reverse complement strand
GCTATTTGTCTAAAGAAGCTTTATATTGTTCGAATTGTTCCCTGTAAGTGTCGACTACTTTATCAATACCTGCAGCCTTAAGCTTTTCCAATGCTTCCGGGAATGCCTCGTCAAACTCAACAACACCACATGCAATCGGTGTAATGTATGCAGCCATTTCCGTTCTTACATTTGCCAGTTCTGCCTGAATGCTGCTTGCGTCAAACACGAATCCTCCTGCTATGGAGTCAACAGCGGAATGGTCAATATTGAACAATATCCTGTTTGTAACGGTAGGCGAATTACCAGCCTGTCTTGAAAAGTTAAGATTGCCAATCATCCAGTCATCAGCAAAATACAATGGGCGCCCTTTTGCAAGGTCTATAATATCTTCTCTCATTTTTTCGCCTTTTTTAATATAGTCAACCCCTTCTCTGCCGTACATGTAAAGGTCATAGTTTTCCTGGCTTGAATATAACCAGTTGATAAACTTAACTCCGGCTTCGGGGTTTTCGCTTGTTACCGGCACAGCATTCATGTTTCTGGTTCCGTAAGGTCTCAGATTAGGCTTTTCAGGAAAGAAATTAAGAAATTCAAAATCATCAACTGCAATATCCGGGTAATTCTTTTTAATATTATCTATGGAGTTTCCATAGGTTCCCGCGTGCACAAACCAGTCTCCTGAATCAAGTTGTGAGTTCAGCTGTTCAGATTTAAACACCAGCACGTCGGGGTTTATTAAACCTTTATTATACCAGTCTCTTGCATTTTCGCAGTCCATTCTGAATTCTTCAGTTTCAAAGTAACATTTTACCTCACCGGTGTTCTGGTTAACATAAAAGATGTCGTCGTAAACCCAGAAAGGCCATGAATCATAGGACTTGTGATCAAGACCGAATTTGTACACTTGTGAGCCTATTAAGGGGATATAGGGTTTTCTGTCCCCTTCCCATTTTTCCATTACAAGCTGGAAAGCCTCTGTCAGCTCTTCAAAACTTTTTGGAACAGGGAGCTCATATTTTCTCAGGATATCAAGTCTGATTGTTATTTCCGGGCTATGGGAGAATTCAACCCAGAATGCAGGGATTGCATAGAGTCTGCCTCCTACTTTTGCTGAATCCATCATAATGTCAGGATTGACTTTTTTAATTTCAGGACCGTATTGCTCTATATTTTCTGTTATGTCGGTCTGGGCACCCTTACTTACATAGAATGACAGCGGAGTTACGTCATTCATAACATTAAGGAGATCAAAATTTTCCCCTGTCGACAGCATTATATTAACTTTATGATCCCATGCGTCCCAAGCAATATATTGTCTTTCAAGTTTAACTCCAACGCCGTCAGCCAGCATTTTTTCATTAATCATATTTTCAACAATTTCGTATTCAACAGGTTTGTCTCCAGGCAGTACATATTTACATGTAACAACATCCTGGTCGCTGCCCGTTGTGCCCTGGGGTTGGGTTGTTCCTGATGAGGTGCCTGTGGTGTCGCAGCCTGCAAGTAATGTTACGTATAGCACAGTAGCCAAAATAAGCAGAAATAACCTTTTTTTCAATGAAATCCTCTCCTTTTCATATTTTTTATATAAGCCCCCAAAGGGATTTATATCAGCCCTTGACAGAGCCAACAATCAGACCTTTCACAAAATATTTCTGCAAATAAGGATACAGTATGACTATTGGTCCGATTGTTATAATGGCGGTGGCCATCTTCAGGGACTCTGCAGGCGGAGTCGCTGTTCCTGTTCTGCTGAGGAATTGCAGTTCCCTGAGCATCTGTATCTGAGATCTCAACTGCAGCAAAAGATATTGTATCGGGAATAATTTTTCATTATCCACAAGCATTATGGCATTCCACCAATCGTTCCAGTATGCAAGCCCATAGAACAGACCAACAGTGGCAAGAACAGGAACACTAAGCGGAAAGTAGATTTTAAATGCTATAAACATATCATTTGCTCCGTCAATTGTTGCAGACTCTCTCAAAGAATCAGGTATTCCGTCCATAAAGTTTCTGACCAGAAAAAGATTAAAGGGATTAAACAGGAGGTTTGGAACCAACAGGGCGAGAATGTTATCCCTGGTTCCCACAGCCCTGCAAATCAGATACCACGGAACAACACCCGAGGAAAAAATCATGGTAATGAAGAAATATAAAGAAAGTGCGTTGCGGTATTTTACATTTTTATTTGAAAGTGTATATGCAGCAAGGCCTGTTATTATAAGCGCAAGAAATGTCCCGACAATGGTCACGCCTACGGAAATAATATACCCGTTTACAACGCTTGAACCATCCTGAAACATAAGCTTGTAAGCATAAAGCGAAAACTTCTCGGGTATGAAGCTATATCCGTTTTTCATTATGGTCGATTCATCGGTGAACGAAACCATAAGTGTAAGCACCATCGGCGCAAGGCATAATATCGTATATATTGAAATAAAGGCATATATTAAAAATTTTGAAAAACTGAATTTTTTCATGGTTACCTCCAATCAATTGCAAAATCTCAGAAATAAAACACAATACTTAAAACAGTGCACCCTCCGGGAAAAATCGCTTGGTTATTTTATTTGATCCGTAAACCATGATGAACCCGACAACTGACTGGAACAAGCCTATTGCCATTGCCTGGGATGGATCCCCGATTTGCCGTAAAGCTCTGAAGACATATGTATCAATTATATCGGTAGTGCGGTAAAGAACACCATTGTCTCCAATCATGGCATAAATCATTCCAAAATCCCCGTACATAACCTTCCCTACGGCCAATAATGTCATAATCAATACTGTGGGCATAATAAGAGGAATGGTTATGTGCATTGTTTGCTGCAGCCGGGTTGCTCCGTCTATTGCGGCTGCTTCATATTGGGAATCGTCTATACCGGCTATGGCAGCAAGAAAAATGACAGCATTTATTCCTGAACTTTTCCAAATCCGGGCAAAGACAAGTATGCCACGCCACAGATCAGCTCTAAGGTACCAGTTAATACGCTCGTATCCAAGGGCAATTAATATTTTGTTAATCAAGCCATATTCAGTTGAAAGAAAACTGAACAAAATATAGCTGACAACCACCCATGAAATATAGTTCGGAAAAAGCATGCTGGACTGGGCAAACTTAATGAACCATCTGCATCTGAGCTCATTCAGCATCAGCGCAAGCAGAACTGATACCAGCGTACCTGTAATTATAAACAGTAAATTCAGGTAAATTGTATTAAACGTAACTGTATACGCATATTTTGATTTGAAAAAAAACTCAAAATTTTTAAAACCAATCCATTTGCTGTTAAAAATATTTGTTCTGAAGCTGTATTCCTGGAAAGCAATGATCATATAGGGATATGAACAATAGCTGTAGATAAAAACGTATATAAGCGCCGGTAGTGCAATCAGGTAGGAAAAAATGTTTTTTCTGACATCCCTTAAAAATGTGTTTCCTCTTTTTTTCTTTTTTTTGGATACAGGTCCATTCTGAAATTGCAGATAAGAGGAAGATTTTTGCATTGTTGTAATCCTCCTTTTCTTTCAAGATGCTTTTATATTAGCATTGAAGTTATGAAGCTGTAAATTTTGAAAATCAGCAACTAATTTCAATATTTAAAAATATTAGTTTTAAAAACCGGATATAATTTTCAATATAAAGTAATTAATTAACATAATACTTATATCCCTTGTCCGGCAACAGAGTTATTATTGCCCGCAGACCTTGTTATACAGTCATTTTTCAGTAGGAGCAGACTTATAGGCCTGGAAATGTGTTATATTTGTAAAATTTGTCTTTGTATATTAAAATATAAGTACTTTTCACTTTGTGTTTTCGGAGGGTTACTGGAACTGTAATTTCCGGGGGGTAGCAATGCAATGGCGTTAATAAAAAAACTCTTTAAAAGAATATTGCAGTTCAAAATATACCGAAGAATCATCGCGTCATTTTGCCTTATGTTTATTGCTACAGTTGCTGTATTAAGCTGCCTGCTTTTTTTCTGTTTTCTGCAAGCACTGCCAGGGAAATAGACAATACATCAAAACAAATGCTGGCTCAGACCAGTTATGCGGCGGATTTAATATATGAACAGGTTTTAACGATCAGTTCCTACCTGATAAACGATAATAATGTTGTTTCCTTTTTTCATTCGGAAAATATCGATAAAGTAGTTTATTACAATATATCGCGGCAATTGACCAATATACAGAACGTCTATTCGTTTATTCGCAGTATAGGGTTATACAACCTTGATAACGGAAGAAAATTTGACACCCTGGATATTCCTATTGATGAAGCTGTTTTAATCAGCAGCAGAGTCAAGCATATTGAAATATACCCAAGAAAGGCTGTAACACGATACTACGATTATGTGAAGGAATATGATTTGGTCACTTTTATAATTTTCCCTGAATACTCAATGAGTAAGACCTCGTCCTCTGTTATTGTTATAAATATTGATCAGAATTATATTATAAATACTGTAAGCAGTATAGGTGGTGTTTCATTTGAGCCATCCACATTTGTCATGGATTCAGAAGGCCTTATAGTATCTCATTCGGATCCCCTTTTGTTTATGCATGATATTTCCGGACAAAATTACGTACAAAGCATTCTTGATGATGAAAACCAGGCAGGAAGTCTGGTTACAAACATTGATAATGAAAAGCATCTTGTTACATATATCAAGTCTGACAAGTTCGACTGGAGCTTTGTCAGCGTTAAACAGTACAATAAGCTGGTTGCGAATATTCATGAGTTACAGAAAACAATTATTATAGTTTCAGTGATAATTGTTATCGTGGGTATTATAGTATCATTTATGTTGACAAGCGCAATATACAACCCCATAAAGTCGCTCATGGAAAAGGTCGGCAGCATAAACGCCGGCAGAGTGGACGAATATCAGTATTTGCTGGATGCTTTTATAAAATCCCGGGAGTCATCTGAGATGTTAAGCACATCCATAAAAAAAGCATCCTGTTTGATAAAGGAAAATTATATTTACAATCTGCTTAAGGGAGGTTCAGGAAGCTTCAATTTGCTGCAGGAAGTTTTCAGCAACATAGGAAATCAGCTTTCATCGCGGTATTATTGCCTTTTTATATTTAAGATTGATGACATTAAAAACATAAAGTTATATAAAACAGAAAAAGAAGTAAGTCTGCTTCGCTTCATTGTCAGCAATATCTCCCAGGAGCTTCTGCTCAGGCATTTTAAAAATGATTCATGCTCAGTTGAAGAAGATGAGGTGGCTGTTTTAGCCTTAATGAATGATGATAGTTTACCGGATGAAGTATTTCTGACTTTGGCTGAAATCCAGGATGCTATACGCAAACATTTTAATTTTACCGTATCCATATATATAGGAGATGTTTTGGAGTCGATAAGGGAACTTTCAAAATCCTATAAAACTCTTAAGGAATATGGGAGATATCGCCTGTTCTTAGGCTATGAAAGCATAATTGATCACAGGAAATTTGCCACACAAGCTGAGAAGACTTCATTCTATCCTCTGGACACAGAGAGAAAGCTGATTAGTGCATTACACCTTTGCGATAATAAACTTATAAATAAATCCATAACAAGCTTCATAAATCATATATCCGAGGTTAACTACTATGAGGCTGTTAATTATTCCAATCATCTTGTAACGGCAATAGTAAAGAAATACAGCAATTTTATTAATTCACAGGATAATTTCTTCAGGCAGTATCTGGATTTGGAACGCATAACCAGTGCAGAAACAATGAAGGATATTTCTGATTTGATTACCGAGCTTTCAGTAAAAATATGTGATCGTATCAACGAAATGAATAGTAATATGAATATGCAAAGGTATTGCAATATAGTGGAAAATGTGAAAAAGTATATTATGGACAATTACAGCGATCCGAACCTTTCCCTTGATGTAGTCGCCGATAAGGTTGAATTGTCCGCGGGATACCTTGGAAAGCTCTTTAAGAGCATAACATCAGTATCGTTTAATGATTACCTGAACAATATACGGTTGGAAAAAGCAAAAGAATTGTTAAGCACAACCAATGAGCCATCCTCCAGAATATGCGAAAAAGTTGGCATTTATAATATAACTTATTTTTCAACTTTGTTCAAAAAGACATACGGGGTCACGCCGTCAGCTTTCAGGGCAAACAGTTCAAGAGTATAAGTGTCATTGGCTGTCTTCCAGCAGACCAATTACATCAGGCAATGATGACAGCCTGGCATACAATAGTTTTTCTGTTTCCTTATCCGGCCGGACCATATCCGGTATCATTACAGGCTTCATCCCTGCCCGGCTGGCTGATAATATTCCGTTGATTGAATCTTCCAGAGCCAAACAGTCCGACGGGGATATTCCCAGAAGCTCACCTGCTTTCAAATAAATGTCCGGTTTCGGCTTTCCTTTCTCAATCATGTTTCCGCAGACAACAACATCAAAATACCCGTATACGCCGGCTTTTTTCAAAAGATACACAGCCTTTTCCTCTTCGGTTGATGTGGCGACCGCGGTAGAGTATTTATTGGCTCTCAAATAGTCGAGAAGCTCAAAAAGCCCTTTCTTAAGAGGCACACCATTTTTTTCAATGAATGAATATACATATTCAATACGCAATTCTTCGGCTTTATCAAAATCAAAACTATTACCCATGTAATCCTCGAAAATTTGTTTTGTGCTTTCTTCGGTCAAACCCAGTGTTTTTATCTGTATTTCCCTGGGGATTACAAGACCCAGCTTACGCGCCGCATAATCCCAGCCATCCATGGCAATTCTCTCAGTGTCAAACATCAGTCCGTCCATATCAAATACAATGCCTTTAATCATGTGCATACCTCGTTTGCAATAATAAAAGAAATATTAAAGCCCGCATGGGAAAAATTCGGTTGTCCGTGCCCACGGGCTTTATATTAGCACTAACAAATATTATTATCAAGAGTTAATCAAAAAATAATAAAAATAACGGGAGAACAGCAACCGAGGATTAAGCGCCAGGTTGTATCCCCATTTTTCTATGTCAAGCGTTTTTGAAAATGTCCTAAAATAAACAAAACATAAGCACCAAAAAACGGTGCTTTTTCATACGAGCAGATATTTAATGTTTTAAGTATAATACCAGAAGAGATATCCCCTTTTCTATTT
>JAAYGP010000252.1 GCA_012727625.1 Clostridiaceae bacterium | reverse complement strand
CTTCAGAGCTGCCCGCAAAGGCTGTTTGCCAAATCCGCGCTGCTGATCATTATGACTTTAAAACCGTTTAAATCAGCAGCCTTTGCAGAGGCACAGTCGAATATTTCGGGAACAAGTATAACCTCATTGGTGTTTCGTATTAGATCTCCGATCTTCGACATTTAACTCCATCCTTTCATAAAAATAAAATCGATTGCATAAATCAATTATATATTAATTATAACAAATAATCAATATAATTTTATATATTTAGGTGAAAATAAACAAAAAAACATATTGTATTAATGAATTACATTCAAAGAAATCAAAGAACTGACATACTTATTATAAATCGATTGTAAAAATTAAAATACTATATTGATTGGAAATTAATATTATTAAAATTGATTAATGCAATGGTTGTATAAATAAATTTATTGTTTAATACTGTTAAAATCCCGGTTTCTTATTTAAACAGGATTTAGACAGGTATAAATCAAATGCATGCAATCGATTGACAGAATGGTTCTGAAATGTCGAAGAATGCATGGGTTCACATAGGTATCAATTTCCACAAAAGTTCAGACGCCTCATCAAGTTGATATGTTAATATTTCAATGAATACCACTATTATCTTTTCTTTCAATAGCGGTGAAAAAGACAGGTAAAGTTTATCCATGAACTCTTCACTTATTACATACTTATCTGCATTATAAACAATGGGGCAGGTTCCAAGGCTTCTTAGGTCCGGTCTGAAATCAACCCGGCCGGATTGGTTTATATATGGAATTACAGGGTAAATTCTGCATGAAAGGGGCCTGTATTCCCTCGTGCAGGTACCCTTACAAACTAAATAGCTGATTTTATAACCACTTGGCAGGACAATATTACTTTCTTTAATAATGCATAAGTTACCATCTATATTCTGATACAGAAATTCTTCTCCAGGGAACAGAAGCATTCCGTCTGTTTCAGTGCCAAAGCAGCATTTTTTATCGCAAAGAATACCGCAATCATATTCCAATGGAGTGTTTTCGCCTATTTTTTCCATGCTCTTTTATAAAGTTTTATAAATCTGTTTTCATTTTTATCCATTGCCTGATTCCTTTATTTACCTGAGTTATAGTAAGAGTAGATAACAGATTCAAATATACGTCCTGGTAATATTCTTTTCAGCAATACTGAAAGCCTTTGATCAAATTTTCCCACCTTATATCGGAGCTTTGGATTTTTGCACTGAATTATTTTCTTTACAAAGTTTGCAAGAGATTCAGGTTCGCTTCCGTGAGATTCGTCATATTCAATTTTTGAAGTTACTTTTAAAAACACGTCCCTGTAGGCAGAACCGGAATCATCAGCAAGTAAGGCATGAGGTCTGTACTTCTGGGAACCTGATTTGTGATCTGTTGGCTCAATCAATGTTACTTTTATGCCAAATTCTTTTGTCTCCATACTAAGTGCTTCAGTGAAGCCTTCAATTGCGAATTTGGATGCGCTGTAAGCGCTTTGAAACGGGATAGCCAGAAGACCCATAATTGAGCTGAAGTTAATTATAAGACCGCTATGGTTATCCCGCATGTGGGGGAGCACTGCCTTGCACATTCTTATAGTTCCAATAAGATTTGTGTTAAGAACTTTCTCATATTCATCGATTGCGGTATCCTCAACCGAACCTAAAACAAGCATTGCAGCGCAATTAATCAATACGTCTATTTTTCCTTTTTGTGAAATAATGTTATTAATAAAGCTGTCTATTGAAGCCTGGTCTGTAACGTCCAGATATACTTTTTTTAAGTTGTTATTATCACTTAAGGTTGTGCCCTTATATGACCTTGCCCCGGCAAAGACTGTGTAACCGGCATCCGCCAGACATTTTGCCACAGCAGACCCAAGACCGGAAGACGCACCTGTTACTATTATTACTTTATCATTTTTACTCATATATTAGTCCCCTTGAAAATATAATTCAGCATAATTTATATAAGACCATTTTAATGCATTAAAATGAAAAAATCAAAAATAAGTGGATACTATGCAGTAAAAGGGGCTGTCTAAAAAGCTTTTACCTGACAGCCTCCTTCAGAGGGAATGGGAAACTTTTGTTTCCTTTACTGCACAGTATCTATGGTTATCCAGTCAATGAGTGACCAAAAAAGCATGAAAAGCAACAATTCAGTTTTCGCGCGTTACTCTGTATAAAAACAGAGAAGCTCCGGGTGATTATTTTAACGTCATATTTTACTTTTGCTGCCAATTTTAGAAGCCACGCTAAAAACAGTGTCATCGGGTGTGTTTAAAAACTGTTTAAGAATATGTACGCTCATTGGAACCGTGATTAAAAATGTGAGTATATCAGCGGCTGGCTGCGCATAAATAACTCCTTGTAATTGGAATAATCTTGGCAGTAACAATACCATTGGTATCAGGCAGATTCCATTTCTGGAAAGAGCAATCACCGCAGCCTGAACCGGTTGCCCGCAGGATTGGAACATCATATTGGACACTGTTGTGAACGCAACCAGAGGCAATACAATGAAATTTGCGCGCATAATAGCCGTGCCTATTCTGATAATCTCCGGATTATCACTCCTGAACAATGATACAATTTGCGGAGCGAATATGTAACCGGCAGTACCCAACAATAGAATAGCTGCAATGCACACTTTCATCGAGAATGAAAAAGCTTTTATTATCCTTGAATACTTTTTGGCACCATAATTGTAACCGCATACTGGCTGAAAACCGTGCCCGAATCCCATTAAAACCGTAAAAATGACCCCCATCAGTTTATTGACTATTGACATGCTGCCAAGCGCGATATCGCCATATACACTGGCAGCATTATTCAGCATTATGGCTGATATGCTGTGAAGTCCTTGGCGGAAAAAAGCAGGGGCGCCTATACGGAAAATTTCACCAAGTATTTCCTTGCTTGGTGTGAACAATGATATCTTTATTTTAGTAACAGATTTGCCTCTAAGAACCGCTACAAATAGAATCATGCAGCTTACTATCTGACTGATGCTTGTTGCGACCGCCGCGCCTATGATGCCAAGGTTAAAAGTAAAAATTAAAATAGGGTCAAGAATCAGATTAATCACTGTTCCTATCATCATGCCGAACATTGCAAGATTTGCGCTGCCCTCCTGCCTAATGCAGTTGTTTAACACAAAAGAGGCGCTAAAAAATGGGGTGGCAATTATAACCCAAAAAGCATATTGGGATGCATACTCAAGAGATGTGGGAGTAGCTCCAAGAAATATCATTAAAGGTTTTAAAAATATAATGCTGAATATACCGATTACACTGCCGCAAATTATTGACAATATGAATGATGTGGATAGTGTTCTGTTTGCTGTGTCAACATCGCCTTCACCAAGCTTTCGGGCAATAAAGCTTCCTCCTCCCAGTGCAAACATCATTGATAAAGCCTGAATAATTGCAAACAGAGGGAAAACTATGCCTACTGCTGCCGAAGCGCTTATGCTTATTTTGCTTACAAAATATGTATCAACCATATTGTATAGTGAATTTACAAGCATTGTGGAAATAGTCGGAAGTGACATTTTTAAAATTAGTCCTCCGACCGGGTGAGTTGTCATCATTAGATGTCGTTCTTCCGCGCTAACTTCTTTTTTATATCTCATTTGAATTCCCCCTTATGATGTATATTCGTCCTTTGTACCTCTATTTGTCATATGAATATGGATATATCGGAACCTCCCCGGATTTTTGGATTCTGTTAATTTCATGCAACATACTTATTGTCAATGGAACTGACACTAAAAATGAAATAAAATTTGCCAATGGCTGTGCAATAATAACTCCGTCAAGTCCAAATAATCGGGGAAGTATTATAATCAATGGAATAAAAAACAGTCCCTGTCTGGTAAGAGACATAATTGCCGCTTTAATTGGTTTTCCGCAGGCCTGAAACAAAGAATTTGAAATAATTATGAAGACCATAAAAGGAAGAATCGAAAACTGTATTCGCAGAATAGTTGATCCAATGTCAATTAAATCCGGGTTATCTTTGCCAAAGAGGGATATGATTTGTGGAGCAAACAAAATTCCTGTAGTAATTATAATTGTAGTGACAAAAATACCGGTTTTCTGCGAGAATTTGAAGGATTCTTTTACCCGTTCAAATTTTCCCGCTCCGTAATTATACCCGCAAACAGGTGAAAAGCCGTTACTGAAACCGAGTATTACCTGTACAATAATCATAATTATCCTATGTGTAATCTGCATGCTTCCCAAGGCCAGATCCCCTCCATAAAAACTTGCACCGTTATTCAGTAATATACCGGAAAGGCTTTGAAGACCTTGTTGAAAAAATGCAGGGGTTCCCATTCCGAATATCTCCTTTAATATAATTTTGTTCGGAGTAAAAAACGATAGTTTTATTCGGGTGACAGTTTTTTTCCTCAGAACAAAATAAAAGAGAATCAAAAAGCTGATAATCTGACTAATACTTGTAGCCAACGCAGCACCTACAATACCAAGATCTAATATGAATATAAAAATCGGATCAAGAATAACATTTATTATTGATCCTGAAAGCATGCCGATACTGGCAAGTTTAGCACTGCCTTCCTGCCTAATTGTTGCATTCAGCACAAACGATGCACTGAAAAAAGGAGATGCTATTATTACCCAAAACGCATAATCGACTGCATATTGCAGTGATGTTGGTGTAGCCCCGAGCAGCAGCATTAACGGTTCTATAAAAATAATACTGAACAGGCCTATTATTGTTCCGCAGGACACGGACAGTATAAACGCCGTAGAAACGGTTCTGTTTGCCATATCAACATTGCCTGCTCCCAGTAACCGGGCTGAAAAACTCCCTGCACCCATGGAAAGCATCATGGAAATAGCCTGAATAATGATAAAAAGAGGAAATGCGACACCTACCGCAGCCGTTGCACTTATGTCAATTTTGCTTACAAAGTAGGTGTCTGCCATGCTATATAATGAGGAAACCAACATACTGAAAATAGTCGGAAGAGCTAATGAAACTATTAATTTCCCCACCGGCTCATTGGTCATCATATGATGGCGTTCGGCCGGCTCAATCCGTCTGTCTTGCTTTATCATAATTCCTCCATAATTTAAGAAAACTTCAGGTTAGGTATCAAAGATTATGACACGCAACCATGTGGCCTTTTCCGATATCCTTAAAATTCGGCATTTCTTTCTTGCATATACCCGTCGCATAAACACACCTGGGATGAAACGGACAACCGGAGGGCGCATTTATAGGGCTGGGGACTTCGCCCTTTAGTATAATCCTTTCACGTTTTTTTTCTATATAATAATCTGTGGTTGGGACCGCTGAAATAAGAGCTTTGGTATACGGATGCCTTGGATTATCATATATGTCTTCGGAATCCATTACTTCTACTAATTTTCCCAGGTACATAACTCCGATACGATTGGCAATATGCCGCACCACAGCAAGATCATGTGCAATATATACATATGTCGTGCCCAGTTTTTTCTGCAGTTCCTTAAATAAGTTTATTATTTGTGCCTGAATTGAAACATCAAGGGCTGAAACAGGCTCATCACAAACCAGAAGATGCGGACTACATGCCAGTGCTCTGGCAATGCCCAGTCTCTGTCGCTGACCTCCACTCATTTCATGGGGATAACGGTACCCAATATCAGGATCCAGTTCCACTAAGTTTAGCAATTCTTCAACTCGATTATTAATTTCCTTGCGTGTATGGAATTTATGATCCGACACGATTGCTTCCTTTAATATCGAGTAAACTGATTGGCGCGGATCAAGGGACCCGTATGGGTCTTGAAATATCAGCTGCAATTCCCGCCTTATAGGCTTTATAGATTTTATTGGTATTTTTGCTATGTCTCTTCCTTTATAATAAACTTTCCCGTCAGTAGGATCCAAGGCTCTCAATATGCATTTCCCCGTTGTCGTTTTCCCGCATCCGCTTTCTCCTACTAAGCCAAATGTTTCACCTTCCTGCACTTCAAAGCTAATATCATCAACAGCCTTAACATATTTGCGCTCTCGTGAACCCAATTTTTTCTTTAAGGGAAAATACATTGCTAAATTTTCAACTTTCAATATCGGTTTACTCAAACTTGATACAGCCATATTACTGCCCTCCTATACAATTATAACAAGCACACATGTGATTATTATCACCTACTATCCGCATTGGCGGGTAAGGCCCATAAGCACATTCATCCGTAGCATATGGACATCTTGGCAAAAAGGCACAATGCGGGGGCAAATCAATAAGGCTTGGCGGAAACCCTTCAATAGGCTTCAGCTTTTCTTGTTTTTCTCCTGTAATTTTTGGCACTGAACTCAATAAACCAGCAGTATAAGGATGTTTCGGGTTCGTTATCAGATCTTCAGTTGTTCCGGATTCAACGAATTTCCCGGCATACATTACATAAATTCTTTCAGCATATCGTGTAACCAATCCCAAATTATGAGTTACAATAACCAGAGATGTTTTCATTTTTTTAACAAGAGACATAAGCAGGTCTGTAACCTGTGCCTGTGTGGTTACATCAAGAGCGGTTGTCGGTTCATCGGCAATAATGAGCTTTGAATCGCAGGCAACAGACATTGCAATCAGTACTCTTTGACGCATGCCTCCGCTCATTTCAAAAGGATAGTTTTTCATCCTGGTCTCGGCGTCAGGGATTTCGACACTCTTAAGAGCCTGGATGCCTAAATCCCAGGCTTCTTTTTTGCTGACTTTTTTATGGACCATTATTATTTCTCTTAATTGATCTCCGACAGTAAATACAGGGTTTAAAGAGGTCATAGGTTCCTGGAAAATCATTGAAATTTCGGCACCGCGTATCATGCGCATCTCATTTGATCTGGGACCATATTTAAGAAGATCTTTTCCCTTGTATAATACCTCGCCACCAAGTATTTTTCCGGGAGGCATCTGTATAAGCTGCATCACGGTCATCTGACTTACAGACTTGCCGCATCCGCTCTCGCCGACTATGGCAATTACTTCCTGTTCGTCAACATGATATGATATATCATCTACAGCCTTAACCTCACCAGATACAGTAAAAAACGACAATTTCAGGTTGTTTACTTCCAATAATCTATTGCCCATTTATAATTTCCCCCTTAACTTAGGATCCAGTGCATCGCGCAGACCATCACCGACGATGCTCAGAGAAATAATGAGGAGCATCAGGCAAAATCCCGGATACATAGCAAGGTGCGGGTATATAGTCAGATATTTATAACCTTCGGATACCATTGAACCCCACGCGGGAAGCGGAGGATTCAAACCTACGCCAAGATAAGCAAGTCCGGCTTCAGCCATTATGGCTGCACCAACACTTACTGTAAAGCTGATAATTATAATGGGAAATACATTAGGCAGCAGGTGTCTTATTAAAATTTTATATTTCTTTTGCCCAACAAGATGTGCGGCAGTCACATAATCCTGCTCCCGCAGAGACAACACCTGTGCATAGATATTTCTGGCATATCCAGGTATTGATGAAAGTCCGATAACAAATCCGACTCCCAAAATGGTAGCACCAAATATTGGAATGAGTATCATTGTAAAAATAATTGATGGGATTGAAAGCTGTGCATCGACACACCTCATAATAAAATGCTGCGCAAATCCCCTTGAATAACCTGCAATCAGACCAAGGGTAACTCCGAGAAAAGCTCCCCAGAGACTTGATACAAGGCCGGTTACAAGAGATATTCTTGCACCGTACATTAATCTTGTTAAAAGATCCCGCCCTAATTGATCTGTCCCAAGCCAATGCTTGGCGTTTGGAGTCTGGAATTGATCTTTGAGGGATTGTTCGTATGGTGAATATGGTGTCAAAAGCGGGCAGAATATTGCAACCAGGATAAATGCAACAACTATCCCGAAACATATTTTTGCATAGAGGCCTCTTCCAAAAAACACTCTAATCATTTCACGTGTAGCATTCAGGCTTCTTTGCTTTTTTTCCTGTTTTCTTTCCTCTATGGTTTTCTCAGCTACATATTTATTCACTTTTTTCACCTCCGGGACAATCTTATTCTCGGATCAATATATCCATACAGAATATCTACTATTAAACTGACAAGAACAGTAAATGATGCGATCATTAAAACGCAGTTTTGAATCAGTATATAATCTCTGTTGTTCACAGCAAGCACCAGAAGAGTTCCCAGACCTGGGATGTTAAAGACCTGCTCAATCAAAAGTGATCCGCCGATTATGACTCTCACCTGGAACCCGAGGACCGTTACAACAGGAATCAACGCATTTTTTAAAGCATACTTGGCAGTAATTTTACGTTCAGAAATGCCAAAAGCCCTGTGTGTTCTGATATAATCCTGATTAAGCGTTTCCAGCATGTAGGTGCGTGTATTTCTTGCTACTCCTGCTATCATATGGGTTGCCATACACAACACAGGCAACGTAGCCTTATATAGGTATTGATTAAAATTATCCGCCGGACTGACATATCCCTGTATGGGTAAGAGCTTGAGCCACATGGCAAATATGTAGATTGCAAGTATGCTTACCCAGAATACCGGAGTGCCCATTCCAAGGGTTATAAAAAATGTAAGCAGATTATCAATCCATTTTCCTCTTTTTATGGCGCATATAATTCCAAAAATCAGTGCAATCGGAACTGAGATTAAAAGAGCAGGTATACCTATAGACACGGTTCTGGGTATTCTTTCCTTGAATATATCCAGATTTGGCCTTCTGTAAAGGAGAGAATCACCAAGGTCGCCATGAAAAACATCGTTCATCCACAAATAATACTGCACATGCCAGGGTTTATCCAGATTCATTTTAACCCGCATTTCCTGTACATCAGCCTCCGATGCTTCAAACCCCAGATAAAGCCTTGCAGGATCGCCCGGCAACATATGTATCAGGGCAAAAACGAATACGGTTACCAAAAACACAACTATTATGGATATCAGGATTCTTTTCAAAATATATTGACCCATCAACTCACCACCTGACGTTATTTTAGTGAAATATAGTTTTAATACTTAAGTAGAATATGACATGTACCAGCAATCCGTGGCACATTGCCGACTTAGATGCCGGTACATGCATTTGCTATTTACCGATGCTTAATGAAAGCATGCTTATCACTATGCGTGATAGCTTACTCATCCAACCATGCTTTATAGAAAGTGCTTGAGCTTGCCTGTACTTTGCAGTAATTGGAATCTTTGAGCTTGGGACTTACAATACCTATAGTGGGTGCAATTGCAATTACTTTCATATAGCAGAGGTCTTCAAAGAGTACCTTCTGAATGTCCTGGAACATACCTGCAACTTTATCGGCTTCGGCATAATTTGCCGCTCTGATCATTGCATCAAGATCGTCCGGGTGATCAAAGCTCCCAACACCCAATGCAAATGACAGACCCTGTACGAAGTTTGCTGAGATCTGGGATGCAGCGCCGTTTTCCATTCCCATGGGATGCAGGAACATACCTTCTTCCCAGCCTCCTATATATTTAATAAATGCAGTTCCCTCGACCGGCATGAATTCTACTTCAATTCCGACTTTGGAGAGCTGTTCAATAATTATCAGGCATATGTCGGAGTAGAAAGTGCTGCCGCCTGTAGTCAGCTTTGTCTTAAAGCCGTTTGGATATCCGGCTTCTGCCAGCAATGCTTTTGCTTTCGCTACATCATAAGGCTGGCCGGTTATCTTGTCATTATAAAATTCCGACTTTGGTGTACACCATTGAGTTGATTTTATACCATAACCATGGAAAAGTGTGTCAAATATTTCATCAACATTGATTGCATGGCTAACAGCCTTACGTACTCTTACATCATAGAAAGGATCTTCAGGGTCATTCGTTTCAAAGCAAAGAGTATATCCGTAGGTCGGAACTGCTGCAGGATAGATGGTGTAGCCTTTTTGCTCCATTTGTTTTGCCAGGTTGTAGTCATCCGTCACCATGGCATGAAGCTCACCTGCGTCCATGGCCGCCTGCGCAACCAGTGCGTTGTTGTATACCGTCATCCGGATGCCGTCTACAAGGGGAGCGCCCTGCCAATAGTTGGGATTCGGCTTTAAATCCATTCCTATATCGCGTTCCCATTTTTCAAGTATGAAAGGACCTGTTCCAATCGGATGCTCTGCAAGATAATCCTCACCATAAGTTTCATATGCTACTTTTGATGCGATTGGGCATGTACGTGCAAGGGTGTAGGGGAAAAGGCTGTCCCAGTTATTCATATGAACTTCCACTGTATAGTCATCAACCGCTTTGGCTTCTTTAACTGAAGCATAGAAAGAATCCTTGAAAACACCTTTTTCCTTATAAATATTTATATTCCATGCAACTACATCGGCATTCAAATCGCTGCCATCTGTGAATTTGATGCCTTTCTTTACCTTAAGCGTCCAAATCTTTGTGGCGGTATCACCTGAAATTGAATCTATCAGGAATGGCTGAGGAACTCCGGCTTCATCATATTTCATCAAGGTTTCCTGGAACAGGCCATGGCCAGCGACAGCAGGTACGGCACGTACCTGATGAAACAGTACAGTATCCTGATTACCGCCCGTTAATTGTATAATACCGCCTTTTTTAGGCTGAGGTTCAGTTGCCTTGCTGGTGCCGGAAGTTTGGGTATCGCCGCCGGCAGTGCTTTTTGTTGTTGTAGCTTGTGAGTTATTATTTGTAGATTGGCATGCCACAAGTGTAAATACAAGAGTCAATACAACCAGAACTGCTAATAGTTTTTTCATTGTTTTCACTCCTTTTAACAATATTGGACACTAAAATTGGCAACTCTTCATTTTTAGATATTGGTTTTGCCTTTTATACCTACATCTGTACTCAAATCGATATCGTTGAAGCGTTCTTCTTTCTCCATCCAGCGCATTCTGTCAGTTTTACCGTCTCTCCTTGGTCTTTCAGCTTTTTTCTCAGCTTCTTCTCCGAACGGGAATCCGCCTGTGAGGGAGTCAACGTAGCATAGATTGCGATCCTGCAGTGTGCGTTTACCAACATCCATCATTCCCATCATAGCTCCTGCCGCCATGAAATGTGCGGTTACAAGATTGAATCCCAGTGGTTCAATATCTTCCAGGTTTACATCCGGTACACCGTTCTTTGTCATTACGTCCGGCCACATCTTCCATCCCTTGTCATACTTTGCGACATATTCAGCCTCTTCCTGGTTCATAAGTCCGATAATCAAGGTCATTTCTGCTCCAAGCTCACGCGCGCGCAGGCAGCGTTCAATTGCTTCGTCCAGACCATACTTAAGCTTTGCTTCGGTGCGGGCAATCAGCAAACAATCCGTACCTTCGCATGCTTCCAGTGCAGCCTTTGTCTTGGCAAGAAAATCTTTCATTGAGACTACCGGATGGTCAATTGTACCGTCAGGTGCACCGGAGCGGAATTTTCTTCCCCAACGGTTATATCCGCGGTAACCGGTGGTGTCGTCGAGTGTCAGAGCCATAGCGCCGGCTCTTGCAAGGCGTCTTGTGGTTCTGTAAGCATGCAGCGGAGTTTCCCCGTATCCGTCATCCGCATCAACAATGGTGGGCACAGTTGAGCTTTCTGCTATAAATTCTGTCTGACGGACAAGATCATCAGCAGTAATAAGGCCAATGTCCGGCATTCCGCAAATATTTCCTGAAAATGCTCCGCCGGAAAGCAGAGTAGCCTCAAAACCGCACATTGCCGCAGCCCTGTGGGAAAATACGTCCCAGATGCAAGGTGCAAAAATCTGTTTCTTTGACACGAGTTCCCGCAAAGTAGTGATTCTTTCTTCCTTCATTTCCATTTACCTCCCTGGTTTTTAATTAAACTGCAGTATTACAAGCAGTATTTTGACAAATTTTTGTGAACTTATTGGTAAACATGAGATGCCAAATCTAAAATACAAGGGATGATAAAATTTTTATTGTATGTCTTACAAGCAATTACCCTGTATCATGAAAATTCAGCTAATCCTTCTATTGCGTAAACCCTGACGGGAGATGAATCAAGTCCTTTAATGAAAAGAGGCGTATATGACATAAAAAATATGTCCTTTTCAAGAAGCTCAAGATTTTTAAGCACTTCCAAAAATACTATATTTTCTGCAAGAAGAACATCGTGAAAGGGCTTAACATCTTCGTTTCTGTTTTCAATGGATACACCGTCTCCAAAACCTACGCATTTGACTTTTTTGTTACGCAGCCATATAGCGGTTTCTTCATTGACAAGCAGACGCTTGTCCTCAGAAGTATTGGTTTTCTCTGTAAAAGGTTCAAGCTTATATGGTGAATCAAGGATTATTATGTCATTTTCTTTAAGCTTGCCTTCACAGGCTTTTTCAAGTGATTCCGGAGTAATATATGATCTTGGCGGAAGAGTATCAATATTTACGTATACTGCACGTCCGAAAAATGCTGTTATTGGCAGAGCCGAAACATCCGGCCAATTGTCTTCATGATGATATGGGCACTCAACATGTGTCCCAAGATGACTTGTTATATCAATTATGGTATGAAAATCCGGTATAGGACCGCCGGTATTAAAACGGAACAAATGACAGCGCCTGGTTTCAGTTGCCGGATCCAACGGCTTGGTTAAATCAACAACTCTAAGGTTTCCCATTTTGAAAGCACTCATAAATATACCTCACTTTACTTTATAATACTTGCATGAGCTTTATCTTCAAGAGCATGTATCATTGACACCACAAACTGGTGATATGGCACGGGAATTCCATTTTTTTCAGCGACTTCAAGCACATAACCGCTGATTGTGTCCACTTCAGTATAATTTCCGTTTTTTATATCCGAATATATAGATGTATAGCCTCCCTTGGCATTTTTTAATATGGTTTTTATATCATTTATGACATCATTTTCATCAAAATAATCGGAACATTCTGTATTTGCTGTTTTTACCGCCTCGCGGGCAAGGGATTCCATGAGGAAAGAAGCGTGGGGGTTTTCCAGTATAAAACCGAGAGGAACCTGCAATATTGCAGTGAGTGAGCTTGCTGACGTATTAAGGAATAATTTCGTCCATATTTGCCTTTTAACATCATCTGACACTTCTGTTTCTATACCGCAACTGGTAAAGTTCAGAGCAATATTCCGTATTCTTGAACTGTTTCCGCTTATAACCCCTATAGTGGTATTTCCGCCGCCTCCATGCAATATATCACCCTCAGCTGTTATTGAGCTGTTGTGTTGAGTTGTTCCTATCAAGACATTCTTTTTATCAGTAAACTTTGCTAACTTTGATTCATGACCTGCACCGTTCTGAAGAGTAATAAGATAGGTATTTTTACCAATTAAATGCCGGTTTTGTTCAAGAGCTTCGATTGTGTGCATCGATTTCACAAACACTATAATAAGATCCATTTTGCCAAGTCCGGCAGAATCGCTGACAGCTTTAGGTCTGTACAATTTCCTGGTATCGTTTTCTATTATAGTAACACCTTTTGAATTGATTCTGTCTACCTTTTGCTTGTCAATATCAATCAACCAGACATCATTTCTTTGCGACAGGTAAGCCCCAAACAAAGAACCCATTGCTCCGGAGCCTAATATGGCGATTTTCAAGTAATCCACCCCGCATATCCAATATCAAAATCTTATCAAAATGTCACTTAAAACTGTCTCTCAAACCACATGAAGCTTCCGGTACACACGTAAGAAATGAAGCTAACATGATTTCTTTTGTAAATAAATTATATTCTTTGGAATCGATTTCAAAGACATTGTACCATACCATTAATAGTTTTGCAACACCTTATATAAAAAATAGCAATAAAAAATATTTTCCTTGCAACGCTGTCTAATCAAGAATTATAGGGATCTATGGTGTCTGATGCGTAGAATTGTTATACATAATTTTTTTACAAAAATAAAAGTGGAATATGTAATTATGGTTATTTTATATATCTTAATGTTGGTATCGAATTCAATATTTTACTGGGACACAAGCAAAATTAACCATTCAGTCCAGTTTATTGCAATAGTGAAAGCTCATGTTATGGTTTTTCTACACTGATTAATTTTCGGATAAGCTTTATACTAATACAAACCGGTGTTAACAGCAAAAAACATTGTTATGAACCTCTCAATTGGAACCGATTGCAAAAAATTATTACATTAATTACGATTACTTTATCATTTTCGCTCATATATTAGTCCGCTTTGAAATATAATTCAGCATAATTTATATAAGACCATTTTAATGCAATAAAATGAAAAAATCAAAAATAAGTGGATTATTTATGAAAGTGTGATACAATTATTTTATGCATATTTCTTTATAGGTTATATGATCTGGTTATAAATCTGGATTACAACGTGGCAAAGCATCCCCGCTTATATTGTTAGCCTGAAATGCCACAGATTAAGAGACATTATTAAACAAGGAGATGTTAAGTATGGACCTGTTTCAAAAGTGTTATGAATACACAGCTGCAAAGGAAGCGATAGCGGCAGGAATTTACCCTTATTTTCACTATCTGGAGACCGGACAGGATACCGAAGTTATAATGGAAGGCCACCGGATAATTATGATAGGTTCAAATAACTATCAGGGTTTGACCTCTGATAAGCGAGTAATTGAAGCGGCTGAAAAAGCTTTGTTAAAATACGGAACAGGCTGTTCAGGATCAAGGTTTTTAAACGGTACCTTAAAACTTCATTTGGAACTGGAAGAAAAATTAGCAAAATTTCTTAATAAAGAAGCGGCTCTGACATTCAGTACAGGGTTTCAAAGCAATCTTGGCATTATTTCAGCTATAGCGGGAAGAAATGATTATATAGTATGTGACAAGGAAAATCACGCGAGTATTTATGATGCCTGCCGGTTAAGCTATGCCAAAATGGTCAGATATGAACATAATGATATGAAGGATCTCGAGAGGGTTCTTTCCGAAATCCCTGATAATAAGGGCATTCTTATTGTAACAGATGGTGTTTTCAGCATGAGCGGAGATATTTGCGATCTTCCTTCAATTGTTAAACTGGCAGAAAAGTACGGTGCAAGGGTTATGGTTGACGATGCCCATGGTTTAGGTGTATTGGGGGAAAGAGGACGCGGAACGGCTGAATATTTTAACCTTGAGGATAAAGTAGATATAATCATGGGGACTTTCAGTAAATCTCTGGCAAGTCTTGGAGGATACATGGCAGCCAGCCGCGATGTTATAGATTATGTAAAACACAACTCACGCCCTTTTATATTCAGTGCTTCAATACCTCCGTCAAATGCAGCAGCCGCGCTGAAAGCTCTTGAAATTATTGAGCAGGAGCCTGAAAGAATTAAAAATCTGCATCGTATCGCAGATTATATGAGAAATGGTCTGAGAAAAATGGGGATTCCGATTCTGGAATCAAAAACTCCAATAATTCCTATTATGACCTATGATAATTACAGAACTTTTGTTGCTACAAAAATGCTTTTTGAAGAAGGAGTTTATGTAAACCCAGTTATTGTTCCTGCTGTTGCACCAGGGCAATGTCTGCTCCGCACCGCATACACAGCAACTCACACTGAAGAGCAGATGGACAGGGCGATGGAAGCAATAGGAAAGGTATTTGAGCAATTGCCGCCAAGAGAAAAATCTTAGCAATATATTTTAATCAATAACTAAAGATTATAAAAGTCATAAGAAGTTCAATAAAAAACCATCCAAATAACTTGGATGGTTTTTTGAAATATCCTGTGTTATTTCAAATGTTCAATTATTTTAAGCGCAATTTCCTTTAAATTACCCTTGGGTTCGCAGGAGTATTCCTTTTGCGTGAAACAGAATGCCGCCTCATAATCATATTGCTCAAAGGAGCATAATTCGCAGCCTGTCTCAAGAGATGCCAGAAGTAAACCTATAAAGGCTTCCCATCTTGGTTTATAAAAATCAGCCAGCAGCCCGCTCCACTCTTTTGCCGCATAGTCATGCAATTCAACAGAGCCGGAGCTGTCACCCCATAAAGTTATCTGGGTCCGGGCATTAAACTCGAACAAAGCTTTTTCAGCCGGTGTTTTTCCATATCTTTTTGCCATATCAAGCCATTTACCCAAAAGCATGTGTTGGTTTGTTGAAACAAGACTTTCCTGCAAGTCAAACAGATTAAGCAATTGATCTGCGTTATATCTTAATGCGTAAGAATCTTTATTCGCGTAAGATTCTTTGATCCCATCAATATAATCCCATGATAAATCCGCAACACATTGGCGCAGACAATCGGTTAAGTCAAACCTGTATGTTTGAATATTATGATAATTATCGTATTCGCTAAGAATAAGCTTTGTTGCTTCAATTAATTTATCACGATCATAGTTAAATTGTGGTGAGCCCCATGTACTGACT
>JAAYGP010000251.1 GCA_012727625.1 Clostridiaceae bacterium | reverse complement strand
AACAATGGAAGCGATGTTAATTGTTATAATGGAGGATATTCTGATTGGTATCCTGACCCCTGTTTTTTCATCACCATTTGTTGAGCCGGGCATTAATCCCGAAAAAGAGCTTAAAATTCCCCAAAATATAAAATATCTTGGCCTTTTATTAATTGAAGCCGCTCTTCTTCTGGGAGTTTCCAACATTAGCTTTATAAATATTTCAATTGACAAATTTTTAGCCTGTACAGGCATACTTTTGTTAACAAGGCATTTCGGAGCCGGGGCCGGTGCCGGTGCCGGAGCGGTGGCGGGAATGGCAGTTTCTTCGGGAGGAGCAAATTTATTTCCGGAATACACCGGGCTTTACGCAGTATCGGGAATGATCGCCGGTATGCTTCAAAAATCAAAGATTGCTGCTGCTTTGAGTTTTATTGTAACGCACATTATCTTTTTTTTGTTTTCGGATAATATGATTATTGATTGGCCTGAGCTCTTACTGGCAGCAGCTGTATTTTTTATAGTACCGGACATAAAGGAGGGCAGGCTTGCAATCATAAAAAACAGGATTAAAGGCGGGATGTTTGAATCCGATGAAATGAAACGTGTTAAGAGAAATATTTCCGAAAAGCTGAGAGATGTTTCAAAAGCATTGCATAAATTAGGTCATGTCGTTGAGAAACAAATTACAAGCAATGCGTCAGATGACCTGAACGAGGAATGCAAGACCATTATCGGGCAGCTGACAGATCAGGTATGTTGCCGCTGCAACAAGTCTTTGAGCTGCTGGGAGAAAAAACTTTTCTATACATATAATGTGATGTGCAAAATTATTGATTTTATACAAAAGGGAGAGACATACCCATCCGGTGAAGCTTTGAATGAACTGAAGCATTTTTGTGTGAAATCTGAGGCTATAGTTGATGCACTTTCAAGAATTATAGAAATAAAAAAAGTTGAAAGGATATGGCGAGAATATGCAACAGAAACTAAATATGTAGTATCCGAACAAATATACAGCCTGTCCGGGATCTTAACAAGAATATCCTCCGAGCTTTTCAATGATGAAGAATTTTTCGGAGAGGAAGAAAAAAAGATCTGCACCATGCTACGCAGACAAGGATATTCTGCTGTTGAAGCGGAAGTAAAAAAAGGCAATGCAAGATTTACTGCTGAAATATATCTGGAAGGCTGCAAAGGTTATAAAAATTGCCGGAAAGAAATGGAGAATATTGTATCACAGGCATTGGGAGTAAAAATGCAACTTGAGGAGGAGGACTGTAAAGGCAGAGGAAAGGAAGAATGCCTGCTGTTTTTCAAGGAAAAGGAAAATCTTAATGTAACAACAGGGATAGCAAGACTCAAAAAAAATAATTCAGGTATTTCGGGGGATTCCTTTACATTTTTGAAAACAAAGGACGGAAAATATATAGTAGCGGTAAGTGACGGTATGGGTAGCGGAATTGAAGCCAACAAACTCAGTGAAACAGCCATCGGACTGTTTGAACAGCTTCTGGATTGCGGGCTGTCCGTTCGGTTATCTCTCAGCCTGGTTAATATGATGCTGACGGTAAGAAATCCCGAGCAATATGCAACAATGGATATCTCTGCCATTGATTTATACACGGGTGAGACGGAGTTCTACAAAATGGGTGCAATGCCTACCATAATTATAAATGAAAGAAATATGGATATGATTCAGGCAAACAATCTTCCGGCGGGATTGCATAAGGAAAACCCCCTTAAGTCGTACAGAAGAAAGGTCGGGGATGGAGAATTCATTATTATGATGACTGACGGTGTTTATGAAAACATAGGTAATGGTGATGCAGACAGCATGCTGAAAGCAGTGCTGGGCGGTATAAATACATTAAACCCCCAGGAGTTGGCGGAGCATATGCTGAAAAATGTATGTACTTCCAATGAAAATGTGCCTGACGATATGACTGTACTTGTGGCGAAGCTATGGAAAAGGGCAGGTTAGCGGTTCCGACTTTGTTTTATAAAGCTTAAGACCCCATATTAAAATTATCGGGGTCCTTTTTCAGGCTTCAGATGGAGAAGTGCCTCCATCTGAAGAACATTGCAGATTATCCGCATGAAACATTCTTACTTTTTAATATTCATCCGACTGCGCGGATTTTTTTTTCCTCAAGATATATATTACCGATTTTATATACATCACCTGCACCCATGGTAATTATCAAATCGCCTGAGGAAGACTCCTGTATAAGTCTGTCGACAATATCCTTAAAGGATGAAATATATTCGGCGTTGTTAATGTTCCTGTTTATTCTGTCTACAAGATCGGAGGAATGTATCAAACCTGTGTCATTTTCCCGCGAGGCACTGTATATATCTGTTATATAAACCTTATCTGCCATGGTAAAGGCTGTTGAAAAATCATCAATTAAATCATGGGTTCTTGAGAAAGTGTGGGGTTGAAACACACATAAAATTCTGCCTCTTGTGCAGCCTCTTGCTGCTTTAAGTGTTGCTTTGATTTCGGTGGGATGGTGGGCATAGTCATCCACGACACGGATTCCGTCCACAATCCCCTTATGTTCAAAGCGCCTGTGAGTTCCCGTAAATTTTCTCAGGCTGTCCCTGATAATTGCAGGGGGAATTCCCAATGTACAACATGCAGCAAAACACGCAAGACTGTTGCTTACATTATGCAAGCCTGGAACACTGAGTTTCATTCTGAACAGACTTTTTTTATTATAAACCACATTAAACAATGCAGAACCATTTTCATCAAATGAAATGTTTCTGGCTGTCCAGGCAGCTTTAGGTGAAGTGAGCCCATATGAAACAACAGAACGGTTTGATTGATCAAGCAGCTTTACAACCCTTTCATCATCAACATTTCCAACCAGAAAACCATTGGGTGGAATTTGTTTTGCAAATTGAAGAAAAGATTCATAAATATGATCAAGATCACGGAAGTAATCAAGATGATCCGGTTCTATATTTAATATTACTGCCATATAAGGATGAAATTTTAAAAAGCTGTCTTTATATTCGCATGCTTCCGTCACAAAATATGATGATTTACCAATGGAAGTAGTGCCTCCAATGGAATCAAGCACGCCTCCTATATGAACTGTCGGATCTTTCCCGGCATCGATAAGACAGGAGGAAATCATTGAGGTTGTGGTAGTTTTTCCGTGAGTTCCCGAAATGGCGATGCTGTTTTCATACATTTTCATAATTTCGCCTAAAAGGGCTGCCCTGTCTATAACGGGTATCCCTTTTCTTCTGGCTGCTTCAAGCTCCGGATGATCTACAGGCATAGCGGCAGTGTAAATAACTAATCTCTGATTAGTTATATTTGAAGGCTCCTGCTTTAAAAAAACAGTTACATTTTTTTGCCTAAGATGTTCAATATTTGTTGAATTGTTAATATCAGAGCCGGTAATATTAATACCAAGACTCAGTAATATTTCACACAATCCGCTCATACTAATGCCGCCAATGCCAACCATATGGACTGTTTGGCCTGCCATATTCCGTAATATATTACTCATTGCAACACCTCTGAATTCAAAATTGAGAGGCTGGTGATGAATTCATCATGCTTCCTCTTTAATATAGTAATTGCACGACAATTACTAAAAACTGCTTATCAGGCGCTGTAGTCCTTAACCCGCAAACGGCCAATAAACATTACAAACCTTAATTATTCCTAAAGCCAATATATGACTTTTATTATTATAATAGTATCGCCATTATTATACTACACATACACGATACTAACAATAAATGTTCCATTATATAAAATAAATACCCTCATATGGTTATGTTGATTTAAGGGCAGGTTCAACGGTTCATATTCATTATATGCAGCAAGTGAAAGATTTTTCACAATACAGATTTTTAATAAAAAATATGATAAATTTCACAAAAAAAAAAGGATTTTTTTATTTTATGGCGAATAATACCTTATAAACACAATGAAAAATCTGGGCAAAGGATTTGCATGAAAATGCAGACAAGCGGGGGCATTTCCCAGACCACAACATTAGGATACGGAAGGTGATACAGATATGGAAATTACTGACGTTCGAATCAGACGAATTGAATCGGAAGGGAAGATGAAAGCTGTTGTATCTGTTACATTTGACAATGAATTTGTAGTGCATGATATCAAGATCATCGAAAGCCAAAACGGGCTGTTCATTGCAATGCCAAGCAGAAAGACGCCAAGCGGTGAATTCAGGGATATTGCACATCCGATTCACTCTGAGGCACGCGCCAACATTCAATCCGCAATATTAGAGAAATACCATACAATGCTGGTTGAAGAAGAAACAACAGAAGCAACAGAAACAGACGAAACAGAAACAAATACAGAACAGGAATAACGAAAGATGAAAGGGCTGTCTGAAAGTTTTTAACCGACAGCCTTTCTTTATGTAGATAGGATTGTACAAAAAAAGGCTGCCTTTTCAGACAACCCCTTATATTTTTTTACAAATCAAGACTATTGATTCATATCAGTTTTTTTCATCTGATTGTCTTCTGCTCAGCGGTGTTTATCCGGAAATTAAGTATATAAAAAGGAATTCAAACTGAAATGCACAACATAGGGTTGTATAATATGAACTTTTGTTTCCTTGTCGCTTTTATATGATGTTTTAATAGCAGCAACACGAAAACATCAATTGCTTTTGTCAATTTTACATGTTGAAAATTATCAGTAAACATGAGAGAATGTTAAGGGCTTGATGCTGACCGTTGCTGTTGTTTTCAAAAATATTATTTTAATTGGAGTATGAAGAATTTTCCTTTTGGATATAACATCGAAAGGGGCCTTTATATGGAACCTGTTTATTCTGTCATTACAGCTTTTGACATTGAATCAGGGGTTCAATCTGAAAAAACAGTGGTAACCCGTAAAATCTGCGGGAAGCCAATTATAAACTGGGTAAAGGATGCCGTAAGTGATGCGGGTGCATCGGAAATCACCATATTTGCCGGACATATCTCTAGTGAAGTTATATCATGTGTTTCAGACGGTTTAAGTACAATAAACATCATTGAAACAACGGAAACTGACAATACATTGATTAAGGCCTCACAACTGCTGAAAGGCAAAAAAGGTGCATGCCTTTTTGTTTGTGCCAATAAGCCTCTGATTACAACCGGAACTTTGAATAATCTGTTAAAGTTACATTTTGACAAAAATAACGCAATAACTTTTTTAACTGATGATCAGGAACTGATACAAGGCCTGGACATACATCTTGATGAAACCGGTAAAATGAAGGATGATTTCCTTTTGAGAATTGCAAGTGAAATTAATAAAACCGGGATATATGTTATTGATGCCAGGTGGCTGGGAAAATCCGTAAAAAATCATCCAAACCCGGAAAATCAGAATTTAAGACAGAAAAAATTGACAGAAAGTATAGCGGCACAAATTATCAGCAACGGGGGGAGCATTGGCGCTGTGGCTCCGTTGATTGTTGATGACCTCCAAAGTGTCAATGACATGATTGAATTTTCGAAAGCTCACAAAATTATAAACAATCGAATAATAAAAAGACACATGAAAAATGGAGTTACATTTCTTAATCCTGAAAGCTGTATTGTTGAAAATGATGTAACAATTGAAAAAGACACACTCATATACCCGGGTACAATTCTTGAGGGCAGCACAAAAATAGGAGATAATTGTGTTATCGGGCCCAATACATTATTAAGAAATGTCAGAACAGGGAAGCATGTTACCGTAATAAATTCGGTAGCAATTGACAGCAGCATCGACGACAATACAAAAGTCGGGCCTTTTGCATACCTGCGACCGGGAAGTCAAATCGGAAAGAACGTGAAAATCGGCGATTTTGTTGAAATAAAAAAATCATTGATTGGTGACGACACTAAAATATCACATCTTACTTATATTGGTGATGCGGAAATCGGAAAAAATGTAAATATAGGCTGTGGTGTTGTTGTAGTAAATTACGACGGACAAAAGAAACATAAGACCATAGTCGGGGACAACAGTTTTATAGGATGCAATGTAAACCTGGTATCCCCGGTGGAAGTCAAACCCAATGCTTTTGTCGCGGCAGGTTCGACAATTACCGAGGAAGTGCCGGAATACTCTCTGGCAATCGCAAGAAGCAGACAGACAATTATAGCGGACTGGGTTTTGAAAAAAGGCAGAATCAGAGGGACATAAGCTGAGATGTATTTTACGGAGGTTATATAAAATGAATTTGCATGGAAAAGACATAAAGCTATTTGCCGGGAATTCAAATATTCAACTTGCGGAGGAAATCGCGACTAAAATCGGGTTACCTCTTGGGGCTTCCACTGTCGGACGCTTCAGCGACGGCGAAATAGCAATCTCAATTAATGAGGTGGTTCGCGGTTCAGATACTTTTATAATTCAATCAACATGCCCGCCTGTTAATGATAATCTTGTAGAGCTTCTAATTCTCATAGATGCGTTAAGAAGAGCCTCTGCGGGCAGGATTACAGCGGTGATACCATATTACGGATATGCGCGGCAGGACAGAAAAGCCAAAGCCAGGGATCCGATTT
>JAAYGP010000250.1 GCA_012727625.1 Clostridiaceae bacterium | reverse complement strand
CAGAGATTATCTGGGGGGTGTAATCTGTCCCGGCATCAGGATTTCAGCTGAAGCCTTGTTTGAAAATGCATCGAAGCTGCCCAGGGTTGAGCTTATGGAACCTAAAAAAGTAATCGGCAGAAACACCGTAACGAGTATGCAGTCAGGTATGTTTTACGGTTATGTGGGTCAGGTGGAATACCTTGTCAGAGAAATGAAAAAGGAAATGCGGGAGGAAAACATCAAGGTTATTGCCACGGGCGGGCTTGCGAGGCTTATAGCTTCACGGTGCAAATGTGTGGATGAAATAAACCGCTTGCTGACCATGTATGGTTTAAAAGAAATTTATAATATAAATGAAAAACAATAGCTTTTAATAATAAGGCGGGCATGGCACCCGCCTTATAAATTTCATTTTATTTTTACATTGTATAGTTGGCTGCGTTAATGACCTGGGTTTCATTGTTATATAAATCCGAACCGCCTATTATTCCTTTCAGAAAGCCTGATTCATTATTGTTATCAACTATCTGGCCCACATCTTCAGAGACAAGCTCAACAGAGCTCTTTTGCTCTTCATTGCAGAATATACAGCCGCAATCAGTGAATTGCAGCTTTTTTTCAATATCCTCAGGGGTAATATCATCCTTAAGCTTTACAACTCCGCAGTCTGAAACGGTTATACCATGCTCATTGCTTTCCAGCATCCGCTTGTCTATGCTTAATATACCCTTATCTTCAATTAAGGTTCCCTTGATTGTTTTAATGTTCTCATATTCGGCATCAATCGCGTTCAGCTTATCCATGAGGTTTTCAACAATCAAAACCGCTCCGTTCACTCTGATGCTTGTTATTTTTTCAAGAGCATTGCTGTTTTCAAGGGTGACTATAAAATCTCCGTCAACATAAAGCTTGTCGCCATGCTTTCTAATTAAAACATCATCAAGCTTTCCTCCCGCAATATATGAATATCCCGCCGGTATAACCACTGTGTCGGCATCCTCATTAAAAAGAGGTAATGCTGCTTCAAGCAGGTTCTCCGCTATAATCGCTTTTTTGGTTATGAACGAAACTCCTTTGCCCGCCAGTTTTGATATGTTTAATGTCTCGTCCGGGATTACCACTTTGTTTTTTACATAATATTTAGCACTTTCTTTGGCCTTAATGATAAACGGATTGTCAATAATTAATTTGTTTTTAAGCCGTATGGCATCATGAGGGTAGCTATCCGTAGAACCGTTTACCTTTATTGAAGGCAGATAATCCTGTAAATTTGAAGGATAGGATACCTGCCCGTTAACAAGAATGGAAATAATTTTTCCCAGAGCATTCTGTGCTCCGTTTTTAATATTAAGGCTCCCATTTACAACCAGCACTGCTGGCCTTGATATAACAGTTGTTTCAGACAGCTCAAAAGCACCGTTTTGAACCATGACTTCGACATCCTGAGGTATTTCATTAATATCCGCCGCATTTATGCTTACATTATAAAGTGAGAATATTTCCTTTGCTTCCTTGGATACAAATACGCTTGCCGCATTGATTTCAATTTTTTCATAGGATTTTAAGGTTGATTCCGTTACATTCCGCGCATCACATACCGCACAATTCACAACTAATTTTTTCTTTTCCATAACTTATTCACCCTCACCTTTCTTAAAATAATATATTTTTGTTATTTTTTTTCTCGCAGACAAAAGTCTCGCTCTTACGGTTGACGGGGGTAAATCAAACATTTCTCCAAGCTCAGTTGAATTGTAACCCTGCATGTACCTCATCAAAAATAAAGTTCTTTCCTCGTCCGGAAGTTGATTTAAAAGTTGCATGACTATTACTTCGCTTAAGTCATCTTCCTGCACTAAATCCGTTTCAGGTATAGATTCATTCTTTGTGCGTCTTATTTTGTCAATAAAAATATTTTTTGCTGTTCTGTAAAGCCAGGAGCGGCATTGCTCTTCCGCCATTTCATTAAGGATATGGGCATTAATAAATCCTCTCATAAAGGTATCCTGAACAATATCTTCAGCCAAAGCCCTGTTATTGCCTGAGAGGCTAAGACAATACCATAAAAGTTGATTATGATAGTTTTCATATAATTTTTCAATCATACTGCCTCTCCTTTTGTATTCTTTCAGATATCTGCCCGGGCGAATTTACATGTCCTCGCGAATGAGAAGCAGGTTTCTAATTATTTCGGGAAATTCTCAACCTGAGTTTACATGTCCGCGCGGGCAGGGAAGTTTATCGTTCCGGGCTTTAACCTCTTAAACATTTTCCTTGGTGGATTTATACGGCCACCGTTTCTGTACACAGGATTGCCTGTTCTTTTCCGCTCCGGCTTCTGCTCATCGTGCTGGTTTTCCAAATCCTTAAATTCAAGGAGTTCTTTTTTGTTTAAACCTTTGATATTTATTTCATTGAGACTGTATTCCATTTTTGAAATTTCCCTGTTGTTCATCCAATAGTTCCATCCGTTAATGTCCATTATAAATTCATCCCCTTTTTCGTGTCTTTACCTTTATAACGAATGAAAAACTAAAAGTGTTGATGCAATTTTAAATTTTTTTGATTTATCCTGCGCACACCTCGCATAAACTAAGATGAACCGCAGGGATATTTCGGCTCAAAAACACACAATTATAATAATGTTATGCTTTATTAGCTATATCTGGTTGTTATTTTAACAAAAAACAAAGAAAAACAGAGAAAACACAAGTGTGGACACAATAATGAAAGATAATTTATTAAAAACACGATTTTTGACTAAATACATGGTGTTAATAAATTTGCCTGCTAACCAAAATTTATTTAATATTGTATTAGCACTCGACTACATCGAGTGCTAACATTTTGACAATACAAGACCGGTGATGCCGGTAATCAATAAGGAGGGTATACTATGAACATTAAGCCTTTGGCTGACAGAGTGGTAGTTAAAATGATCGAAGCTGAAGAAACCACGAAAAGCGGGATAGTCCTTCCGGGTTCTGCAAAGGAAAAGCCACAGATTGCTGAAGTTAAGGCAGTAGGCCCTGGTACGGATGAAGTAAAAATTGAAGTTAAAGTAGGCGACAGAGTGCTTATCAGCAAGTATGCAGGGACTGAAGTAAAAATAGATGGAGTGGAGTACACCATCTTAAAGCAAAATGATATCCTTGCAGTAGTAGAATAAGGAGGGAATGAGAATGGCAAAGCAGATAATTTTTAAGGAAGAAGCCAGAAAAGCCTTGGAAACAGGTGTCAACAAGTTGGCTGACACAGTTAAGATGACATTGGGACCTAAAGGAAGAAATGCAGTTTTAGACAAGAAGTTCGGATCTCCGATAATAACAAATGATGGTGTTACCATTGCAAAAGAAATAGAACTTGAAGATCCTTACGAAAATATGGGTGCTCAACTTGTTAAGGAAGTTGCAACCAAAACAAATGATGTTGCAGGTGATGGTACAACAACCGCAACCCTCCTTGCACAGGCTATTATACGTGAGGGTCTGAAAAATGTAGCAGCCGGTGCAAATCCGATGATATTAAAAAGAGGTATAAGCAAAGCTGTTGATGCTGCGGTTAAAGGAATCGAGGAAATAAGCCGTAAAGTTAAAGGAAAAGAAGATATAGCAAGAGTAGCGTCCATTTCCGCGAATGATGAAGAAATCGGAGCCTTGATTGCGGACGCAATGGAAAAGGTAACCCATGACGGCGTTATTACAGTTGAAGAATCAAAAACCATGGGAACAAGCCTTGAAGTTGTTGAGGGAATGCAATTTGACCGTGGTTATATATCATCATACATGGTGACCGATACAGATAAAATGGAAGCTGTATTGGAAGAACCATATATCCTTATTACAGACAGGAAAATCACAAACATTCAGGATATTCTGCCCATCCTTGAACAAATCGTACAGCAGGGCAAGAAACTGCTTATCATAGCTGAAGATGTTGAAGGCGAAGCCCTTGCAACAATCGTTCTTAATAAATTAAGAGGAACATTTATGTGCGTAGCGGTAAAAGCACCGGGCTTTGGTGACAGAAGAAAGGAAATGCTCCGTGACATTGCGATATTAACCGGTGGCCAGGTTATTACCGAAGAGCTTGGTCTGGAATTAAAGGAAACCTCCATTGATCAACTTGGACGCGCCTCTAAAGTTGTAGTTCAGAAGGAAAACACGATAATTGTTGACGGAGCAGGCGATCAGAAGGATATTAAAGACAGAATCGCTTCAATTAAATCACAGATTGAAGAAACAACATCAGATTTTGATCGTGAAAAGCTCCAGGAAAGATTAGCAAAACTTTCAGGCGGAGTTGCTGTTATTCAGGTTGGCGCTGCCACTGAAACAGAAATGAAGGAAAAGAAACTCAGAATTGAAGATGCCCTTGCCGCTACCCGCGCCGCTGTTGAAGAGGGTATCGTATCCGGTGGAGGAACAGCATACATTAATGTCATTCCAAAGGTTTCAGAACTGGTTGAAAAACTGACTGGCGATGAAAAAACAGGAGCCAGGATCATTGAAAAGGCTCTGGAAGAACCGGTTCGCCAGATTGTGGATAATGCAGGACTGGAAGGCTCGGTTATTGTTGACAAGGTTAAGAAGAGTGATCCGGGAATAGGCTTTGATGTTATGGCTGAAGACTTTGTAAACATGCTTGAGGTTGGTATTGTTGACCCGGCGAAAGTAACTCGTTTTGCACTGCAAAACGCTGCATCAGTTGCCTCAATGGTATTAACAACAGAAAGTCTTGTTGCTGATATCCCGGAAAAAGAACCCCCAATGCCCGGAGGAGGAATGGGCGGCGGAATGCCGGGTATGATGTAAAAAACATATACTGATAAAAGGGGCAGGGTAAAGAAACCAAAAAGTAAAACCCGATAAACCATGCCCCAGCTAAGGCAAAATGAACAAGCGAGGTGTTACTCTGTAAGAATAACACCTCGCTTTTTTAAATCACCATAATTTAAGAAAACACCCACCCTAAGACTTAAATGATACAATTTGAGGCTCCTCTTTTACAGTGGAGATGGTTCACTAATCAATTTGGTTTTCCAACGGCATAGACTGGGATACCTATCTTTTAACAGAACCTGCAACAGTAATACATATACATGTAAAATCAAAAGAAATTTATGCTCATTCGACTACAATAAGATCATATGCTATAATTGGTTAAAGCAGGGATGCCTGTTTTAAGGGGACAGAGTAAGAAAGGCGGTGTGGTTATGGATACTGAGTTGCTTCCAAAAACATGGAAAGAATTTATGGATAATTCCGGTTATTTACCGGTCGTTATTAATTCCATAGAACGCCATTTTGACGCCGACTGGTCCCAAACGCAAAGCCAGCACCAATATTACGAGATGGTTTATGCAAAAAAAGGCATATCCATATTTGAAATTGAGGGCATTAAATCAACAATGGGGCCAAATGACATTATAATAATTAAACCAAATAAAAGCCACACGCTTACAGTTCCCGGCAACAACAGCTGTGAATTCATTGTCCTGCATTTTTCTTTTACAGCGGGGAATAAAAAGGGAAGCTTATACCCTTCTGAGATATCTTTGGAAGACTTTATAAATTTCTTTACGGGAAATCATACAGGTCCCTTTTTAAAACTTAAGGTAAACCAGAAAAACGATATTATTACACTTTTGAACCGGATTGTGGCAGAGCAGGCCGATGAGAAGTTCGGCAGCGAGTTTTTGGTATATCTATTGGTTCTTGAGCTTTTTGTTATGATATCGCGCACTCTTAAACTTGAATGGGAGCGAAGTATTACCGACGACAATCCAAAGCAAAAAGAACTTGTTAATCTTGCGGTTCAATACATTAAGGATTATTTTGAAAGAGATATAAGTTTAAATGATATATGCAGGTATGTTTTTTTAAGCCCCAGCTATTTTACCCGGATTTTTAAAAGAGAAACAGGGTTCTCTCCCATAAGTTATCTGATAAGAACAAGAGTGGAAAGGGCAAAAGAGCTTCTTTCGCAGACAGACGAAAAGGCAAGCGATATCGCCCTGATGGTTGGTTATTCAAACCAGCAGCGGTTTAACGAAACATTTAAGAAATTAACCGGGATGACCCCGATTGAATACAGAAAAAAGGCAAGAACAGGTGATGTATAAAGCCTGTTTTTATCGTAAGTTGATGGATAGTGACGCTACCACCCGGATGGCCTTATGGGCTTAAAATAAAGTTATTGTATTCTTGACCGGTTGTGCTGAAAAAACAAATAACCTTACAGGTAGCAGATACAGTAAGCCTATAATGAGAACAGCATGTGACTATGCAGGCAACGGGCATAGAAAGTGTATTTTCAGCCTGTTGGGCTAAAAAACAGTTATTAACCGAGGAAACAGGTTTGAAGGGAATGTAAACATAAATAAAAAATTATGGCTGACATTGTAGTAAAGGATTTGCATAAATATTACGGTGCAAATCATATCCTGAAAGGAATGTCCTTTGAAATATTTGAGGGTGAAAGGGTTGGCCTGCTTGGTAAAAACGGTGCGGGTAAAACAACCCTGTTTAAGGTGCTTACAAAAAAAGAACCTTTTGAAGAAGGCCAGATCCTTATACCAGATAACCGTCAGTTGGAAGTTTTGGATCAAAATCCTGTTTTTCCGGACAGCTATACCGTGCGGGATGTTTTGGACACCGGGTTTGAAAGTCTTATTGCCCTTTCTGAAGAAATGAGAAAACTTGAGGCGGATATGGCCTTAAAACCTGAGCCGACACTGGTCAAAAGATATGGAGAATTGCAAACCCGTTTCGAGGTAATGGGCGGATATACCATGAAGAAGGATCTGGCAAAGGTAACAACCGGCCTGCAGATTGACAGCAAAATGCTGAGCATGCCCTTTAACAGGTTAAGCGGTGGCGAGCGAACAAGGGTTACCCTTGGCAGAATAATCTTAAGGAAGCCGGATATTTTGCTCCTTGATGAGCCTACAAACCATCTGGACATGAAAGCAGTCGAATGGTTTGAGGAATACCTTGCTGCTTTTAAGGGTACTGTGGTTGTTATTTCCCATGACCGGTATTTTCTGGACAAGGTTGTAACAAGAATAATTGAGATTGCAGACGGTAAAGGTGTTTTTTACAATGGAAATTATACAGCCTATGTAAAGGAGCGGGAGGAACGCTATCAAAAGCAGCTTTCCCTGTACGAACAGGAACAAAGGAAAATCCGCCAGCTTGAGGAAGCGGCAAAAAGAATGCACGACTGGGCGAAACGTGCTGATAATAAAGCTATGCACAGGCGCGCCTTTGTCATGGAAAAGAGAATAGAATGGCTTAGAAAAACAGAAAAGCCTGTAATGGAAAGGGATATGAACGTCAGGTTCAAGGAAAAAATTTTTTCCGGAAAAGACATAATAATTTTAAATGATGTTGAAAAAAGCTATGGAGACCATGAGGTTGTGAGAGGAATTACAATAAAGGTGCAAAGGGGCGATCGCATAGGACTTCTTGGTCCCAACGGCTGCGGGAAAACAACACTTTTAAATTTTATTGCGAATAGCATCAGTCCCGACAGCGGTCTGGTAAAAATCGGGAAAAGCGTTAAGTATGCTTTCCTGCCCCAGGTTATAAATTTTGATAAGCCTGAGATGACAATGCTGGAAACAGTAAGGTACGCCATGGAATGGAGTGAGGATACGGCAAGGAACAGACTTGCAGCTTTT
>JAAYGP010000027.1 GCA_012727625.1 Clostridiaceae bacterium | reverse complement strand
GCTTCAACCACTGCTTTTGGAGCCTTTGCTATAAAGCTCTCATTGGAAAGCTTTCCATTAACCCTTGACAATTCACTTTCAAGGTTTTCCTTCTCTTTTTGCAGGCGCTCCAGTTCCTTTTCAAAATCAAGCAGCTCTTCCATGGGAATATAAATTTCTGCACCGTGGATTACGCTTGATACCGCATCCTGAGGTATATTTGCCCTATCTTTTTCCACGGTAAAATCGGATACCCCGGCCAACCTCATAAATGTAGACTGTTGTTCCCTGAAAATTGTTCCCATTTCTTCATCTTCGATAATAAATATAGCCCTGGCCTTTCTTGACACAGGCACTTTCATCTCAGCCCGGATATTTCTGATGCTTCTAATTGCCTCCATAACAGTATTCATTTTATTTTCTGAATCTGTGTCGTTCAATTCCTTGTCATAAACAGGCCAGCTTGAGATCATGATACTTTCGTCATCAGTTATTAAGTGAGAGTAAATGGCCTCTGTTATAAACGGCATAAAGGGATGCAGAAGCTTCATCGATGTTTTTAACACTTCATTTAAAACGTACATGGCTTCAATGCGTCCCCGAGCCTCACGGTCAAATAACCTTGGTTTTACCAGCTCTATATACCAGTCACAGAATTCTTCCCAGATAAATTCATATATTTTTTGCAATCCAATGCCGAACTCAAATTTTTCAAGGTTTTCTGTTACTTCAGCAACCACCGTATTCATACGGCTGAGTATCCAGCGATCAGGCAGCGTGAAGGCTTTCCTGTCAACCTTGTCAAAATTCATTTCATCATCAAAATTCATCATGACAAAGCGGAAAGCATTCCAGATTTTATTTGTAAAGTTTCTGCTTGATTCCAGTTTTTCTGTGGAAAATCTTATGTCATTACCCGGTGAAGTGCCGATCGTCAGCGCATATCTAAGCGCATCCGTACCATATTGCTCTATAACTTCAATAGGATCAACGCCGTTGCCTAAAGATTTGCTCATTTTTCTGCCTTCGGCGTCCCGGACAAGCCCATGAATCAAAACATACTTAAAGGGTTCCTTTCCCATATGTTCAACTCCTGAGAATATCATCCGGGCAACCCAGAAAAATATTATATCGTAGCCTGTAACAAGCACATCCGTGGGGTAAAAATATTTTAAATCATCGGTCTTCTCAGGCCATCCAAGTGTTGAAAACGGCCACAAAGCCGAGCTGAACCAGGTATCAAGAACATCCTCGTCCTGAACAAGATTACCACTGTTACATTTTGCACATTTTTCCGGTGCTGTTTTAGCTACATTCATGTGGCCGCAATCCTGACAATACCACGCGGGAATTCTGTGCCCCCACCAAAGCTGGCGGGAAGTACACCAATCCTGTATATTCTCCATCCAGTTAAAATAGATCTTGGAAAAGCGTTCGGGAACAAACTGTGTGTGGCCTTTCTTAACAACATCAATTGCAGGGGCGGCCAGAGGCTTCATTTTAACAAACCATTGTTCTGAAACATTAGGTTCAATTGTTGTGCTGCATCGATAGCATGTGCCCACATTATGAGTATGGGGCTTTGTTTTCTCCAGAAGTCCCAGTTTCTCAAGATCCCCGACTATCATTTGTCTTGCTTTGTATCTTTCAAGCCCTTTATATTTTCCAGCGTTCTCATTCATTGTGGCATCATCATTTAAAACATCAACCAAAGACAGGTCATGACGCAGACCAACCTCAAAATCGTTGGGATCGTGAGCAGGAGTAATTTTAACGGCCCCGGTTCCAAAGTCCTTGTCAACATATTCATCAGCTATCACAGGTATTTCACGGTTAACCAACGGCAAAATCAATGTTTTTCCAATAAGCCCTGCGTATCTTTCATCGTCTGGATGCACTGCCACAGCCGTATCACCCAACATAGTCTCCGGGCGTGTTGTAGCCACAACTATATATTCATCTTCATCTTTCACAGGATATTTAATATACCAGAATCTCCCTTCCTGCTCCTCATATTCAACCTCTGCATCTGAAATTGTTGTAAGACAGCTCGGGCACCAGTTGATGATGCGCTTTCCCCTGTATATCAGACCTTTCTCATACAGACGTACAAAAACCTCTGTAACAGCTTTTGAAAGGTTTTCATCCATGGTAAATCTTTCTCTTTTCCAGTCACATGAGCTTCCAAGCCGTTTCAGCTGCTCCACGATTCTTCCGCCATATTGTTCTTTCCATTTCCATGCCCGCTCAAGGAATCCTTCCCTGCCCAATTCCTCTTTTGTCAAGCCTTCTTCAGCCATTTTCTCAACAATTTTAACCTCTGTGGCTATACTTGCATGATCAGTTCCCGGAAGCCATAAAGCACAATAGCCCTGCATTCTTTTAAAACGGATTAGAATATCCTGAAGTGTGTTATCCAACGCATGCCCCATATGCAATTGCCCTGTTATATTCGGCGGCGGCATAACAATGGTAAAAGGCTTTTTGTTTTTATCAATCACGGCATGAAAATAGTCTTTTTCCAGCCAAAACCTATAAAGTTTTTCTTCTACTACCTTTGGTTCATAGTTTTTTGGAATCTTAATATGTTCCATAGCAACTCCTCCATAAAGTTGATTTCAATTATCTGAAAGCAAAAAGCACCAATATTACACCTGCTATTATAAAAAACATGCCTGTTATTTTTATATTCACAATTTGCTTTTCTGTCTTGTAATCGTTTTCTGTAAATGTGTGTTCCTCATCTTCATTAACGGCTTCAGGATTGTTTTCATCCGGAGGATTGAAATCCTTGTTATTCTTATTGTCAATATTTGTTGCGGATTTCATCATCCGGAAAGCAATAAGCTTTGCACCGTACACTATAAATGCCCCTGCTGCAAGCAGCAGAAATGCCAATATCTTAACAAATACCTCCATATTATACCTCTCCGCATAAAATATTAAAAATCCGCGGACAAATTACCATATAACCAATACCTGCATACAGCCTTTTATTCGAGCATAAATTCAATCCAGGTGCATATCCCGTAGAATCATAAATTACAATAAAAAAACCTTTCTCCAAAAAAATTGGACGAAAGGATATATTCTTCCGCGGTACCACCAAAATTCCCGACAGGCAGAATTGCCGGCAGGGCTCTTTAAGAACTTTATCGGATTCAACCCGGCACAGCTTACTGAATTTCAGCCGTGCAGCTCCGGAGCGACTTCAATATTCCAATTATCCGAATGCGCTTCCAGCCAAGGCGCATACTCTCTGGCGGTCTGAAATATTTACTACTCTCCATCATAGTCTTTGAAAATATTTTATTACTTTTATTTATGTTTGTTTCCAAGGTTTTATACATTGGAGTTATAATATGAATATTAATTTATACGTCATGTTTTGTCAAGCATAACCGGAAAACTTGCTATGTAAACAATTCAAGGCTGTCACTGTTCACAGGTTCTGTTAAAAGCTATTGTGCAATATAAGGAAGCTTTAGCGGATTGAAGCCCCTGTTTCCGCTATTGCACAATATCTGTCCTGGTAAGTAACTGGATTAGGATGTGAACAGTAACTCAAGGTTTTCCTGCAGTTGATTCCATAATATAGGAAAAGAAAAAATAAAACAGATTCAAACTCTTTTTTCAGGAAAGCATTTTTCTATTACAAATAAACCAAACGAAGTAACTTCTTTTATGTAAACAACATAGGATGTACTATGATTATTTTTATTAACAGGAAGGTGTTCTCTCATGAAAGATACTGAAACCTTAATTTTTGCAGGAAACAGCTGTACAGGGACCAGTATGGCTATACCTGTCATGTCGGATCATCCTCAATTGGCACAGGCTTATGTCCCTTACCAGGTTTATAAAGGAATACTGCCTGCAATGGAGGGTCTGCGCAAAGGAACAGTTTTCCCTGAGCTTTATCGGCCATATAAATAGAATTTTTAAAGAAAGGAGCGGTGTTAAATGAATGATCGCCAAAAACTTCTGGAGCAAATCATGGCATATGATTTCTGTATGATTGATTTAGGTTTGTTTTTAGATACACATCCATCCGATACAAACGCGCTTAAAGATTACAGAACCTGCTTTGAGGAATCGGAAAAACTTCGGAAACTATATGAGGAAAAATACGGGCCGTTAAGTCTGAGACACATGCCTAACACAAGATGCTGGCAGTGGATAGACTCACCGTGGCCCTGGGAAAGGGAGGCGTAAAATATGTGGTATTACGATAAAAAACTTGAATATCCGGTTAATATTAAAAAATGCGATCCAAGAATGGCAAAATACATAATAACGCAATACGGTGGTCCCGATGGTGAGCTGGCTGCTTCATTACGCTATTTAAGCCAGCGTTTTCACATGCCCACCAAGGAAACTCAGGCAATATTAAATGATATAGGTATATCGTTTTCAAAATTGCTCACTATTAAGCCAATCTACTTCAATTTTGTAATTAAGTTTACCTGTTGCATTATACCTAACTTTTATAGGATTAAAAAGGCAATTCAAATACACTTCTAATATTTTACCTTTATGTACTACAACTTTATCAACCATTTTTTTATATAATTCATCAGCACTTTGATATTCTAAAGCATTTACCATTTCATTTATTCTATCAATATATGATTTAAGCATATCTGCCTGTTTTTTATTGTTGATATTGGCTTCTTCTATCTCCTTCACTTTTTGCTTTAATTCCTCTATCTCTTTATCGTATTTTTCATTCATCATGGCAACATCTTGTTTAGAGATGATACCTTCAAGCATACTATCTATCAGTTTTTGCTTTTTTATATTAATACTTTCAATCTGTTTTAGCAGGGAATCAGTATTCAATACTTTTACAGGTTTTTCGTGCTTTTTTATGAGTTCTTTTAAGTCATTTATGATTTCTTCTTTGTTTTCTACAATGACATTCTTCAGGATATATCCTACTATTTCACTTAAAACAACATGATTGATACTTTCTTGATTACAACCGATAGTATTACCCCATTTATCAATTTTTTCTCTGCCATGCTCAGCGGCTTTTTGGCATCTCCACGCTCTGTATGTATCTCCGTTTTTTAACTTTTTTAATCTTCCTACAAATCTACTTCAATTTTGTAATTAAGTTTACCTCTTGCACTATACCTAACTTTTATAGGATTTACTAAACAAGTGAAATATACCTCTATTATCTTCCCTTTATGTATTATGACTTTCTCAACTGTTCTTTTGTATAGTTCATCAGGATTACAGTTATCAAAGTCATTTACAATTTCATTCAATCTATCAATATATGATTTTAACCTATTTGCTTGTTTTTGATTATTAATGTTGGCTTCTTCTATCTCCTTCACTTTTTGCTTTAATTCCTCTATCTCTTTATCGTATTTTTCATTCATCATGGCAACATCTTGTTTAGAGATGATACCTTCAAGCATACTATCTATC
>JAAYGP010000249.1 GCA_012727625.1 Clostridiaceae bacterium | reverse complement strand
TAACATCCAGAGCCGTGGTAGGTTCGTCGGCTATCAGCAACTTGTGATTGCAAGCCAGGGCCATTGCAATCAGCACACGCTGCCGCATACCACCTGAAAGCTCATGAGGATAGCTTGAATATACCTTATCGGCCATGGCAATTCCTACACGGTTCAGCATCTCTATGCTTCTCTTCTTTGCTGAATCCGGCGTTGCATCTTTCTCATGCAGCAGGATCACCTCATCCATCTGATCACCGATTTTAAAAACCGGATTAAGGCTTGTCATTGGTTCCTGGAATATCATTGCAATATCTTTTCCGCGAATTTTCAACATTTCACCCGGAGGCATCTTTGCAATGTCATAACATTTTCCGTCACTTGCCTTATAACGTATGCTCCCGCTGACGATCTGACCCTGGGGAGCCTGCACCAGCTGCATTAATGAAAGACTGGTGACCGATTTGCCGCACCCGGATTCACCGACAACGCCCACAACTTTTCCTTCAGGTATATCGAATGATACACCATTAACCGCTTTTACCGTACCGACTTCCGTGTAAAAATATGTATGCAGCTCATCAAACTCCACAACATTGGAGGGATCTTTCATCTGAGTCAGGTATTCAGACTCGTGAACATGCTTCCTGGCTTTCTTTCTTTCATATTCCCTTATAATCCTGTTGTTTTCCTTACTGATACGGATCTCCTCGCGGAGCGTCAAGTATTGTGTATCGTCAACACCTTGTATTTTTTTTCGTTTCAATAAATCCTTTATGCCCATTGTCAACCTACCTTTTCATCCTTGGATCAAAAGCATCCCTTAAACCGTCACCGATAAAACTGAACCCCAGTACCGTTATTACTATCAGGATACCTGCCGGTACCCACATATTAGGGTAACTTGCAAGTATCTCCTGTCCTTTCGACGGATCAGCCAGCGCTATCATTGAACCCCATGCAGCCCGGGGGAACGGAACTCCCAGACCCAAATATGAAAGCGTTGATTCATAAAGAATTACGCCTCCAAGTCCTAATGTGGCAACAACAATCAGCTGTGGCATTGTGTTAGGCACAAGGTGTCTGAAAATTTTATTTAAAGGACTTATGCCCGTTGTTTCTGCTGCCATCATGTATTCCTGTTCCCTTAACATCAGGATTTGTCCTCTGACAATACGCGCAACACCTGTCCACCCCATCAATGTTAAGAAAGCCATCATATAATATATTCTATGTTCTGCCGGTATTGATTCTATGGAACTTATTGTGGCAGAAAGCACCAATAGTATGGGTAACCCCGGGAGGCACGCAAATATGTCCACTATTCTCATAATGACCTGATCAACCCATTTGCCGAAGTAACCTGCCAGTCCTCCAAGAATAATACCGATAATTGTTTCAAGAAAAATTACAATAAATGAAATAATAAGCGAAATACGTCCGCCATACATAAGACGCGTAAAAATATCAAACCCTGATGTGTCCGTTCCCAGCCAGTGTTCTTTAGAGGGCGGAGCTTTGAAAATAACCAGGGTTTTGGATTTGTCATAATATGAATATTCTTTTCCATCCGCTGCCGTAAAATGCGCAATGGTAACCATGTCTGTATTGCGTTCAATTTTAAAAACCTGTGTCTCTTTATACCCCCATGTCCTGTCTACTATCAGAGGACCAATGAAGGAGAACATAAATACAAAAATGATCATTATAAGTCCGGCAATTGAAAGCTTGCTTTTAAAGAAACGCTTTGCCACCATGCGGCCGGGTGAAATGACCCTGAAATTTTGCTCCAGTGACAATTCGGCTCCATTATCAATATCAGTGTAACTTTTTTTGTTATTGTCATTTTGCATATTCCCAGTCACCCCCCTCTTAAGAAAGCTTGACACGCGGGTCAACAACCATATACATAAAGTCTGATATCAGCATTCCTGCTACGGTAAGTATTGCCAAAAACATATTATAACCCATGATAAACGGAATATCACCTTGTCGGGTCGCCCTGTAAGCCATGTAGCCAATACCCGGCAGGGCAAATACTGTTTCTGTAATCATCGCGCCGCCAAACAAACCCGGGAGCATGCCTGACAGGGAAGTTACGAGAGGAATCATCGTATTCCTGAATGCATGCTTGTACACAACGGTTTTTTCCGACAAACCCTTTGCCCTGGCAGTCCTTATGTAATCTGAATTAAGCACTTCAAGCATGTTGGTCCTGGTATATCTCATCGTACCGCCAACATTAAGAAGGGTTAAAACAGTAATAGGCAAGATTAGATGCCACGCTTTATCCAAAAATATTCCCACGTAATCATCCCTGGCGAATAATATAGTCGCGCTTGTAAGTCCCTGTAATGGCAATATACCCAATTTTATTGCAAAAACATTCATAAGCAATGCCGATAAAAAGAACGATGGAAGTGACGCACCCATCATGGCAAAAACGGATACAATATAATCATATATTCCATATTGCCTCACTGCGGCTTTGATGCCCATGGGTATTGCTATGATGATTTGTAAAACATATGATATAAATGCTATTATAAACGACATCCAGACATATTCCGATAAAACTTCAGTAACCGGCTTGCCGTAAAGAAAGGAAAAGCCAAGATCACCTTTAAGGGTGCTTAATAGCCAGGAATAATAGCTTTTCATGATTCCCGCAAAGCTTTTATCCGCAAGCCCATACAGTTCTTTCAGACGCTGAACGTCTTCAAGAGTCATTGCACCACTTTGAAGAGCCGCAGAAGTCTGGATATCAATATAATCTCCCGGCAGCAGCATTGAAAGCATATATATCAGTGCAGAAACTCCAAACAGTATCAATATTGCAAGAAGTATTCTCTTAACTAAATATTTCCACATAATAATCCTCTAATTCCATTATTATACATTTAGGTTTGTATATGGTACAAGGCTTGAGCCACCGCTCAAGCCTTGTACACAGCAAAAACTGTTTAATAGTTATCGCGGTTAATTGAGTTCTACGTTCCAGATGAAGCTAATCGGGCTCTGGAATGGCGTTACATCATCGCCTCTGAACAAGGTGGATGATTTTATAACTTCTGCATTATAAACAAACATATTCTTTCTCTGATATGTTGGAATTTCAACTGCAATGCCCGTGGAGAGTTCCAAAGCTCTCTTGTAGATAGCCTTGCGTTCTTCCGTATCAAGAGTTGAACGGCCGGCAATAATAAGCTCGTTCAGTTCTCTGAGCATTGCCTTTTCTTCCTCCGTACCGTTATTGTACAGGTAGTAAAGGCCGCTTCTTGCAGGTGATGTACCCTGGTTCACAGCAGGATCTGAGTACCAAACCTGGAACATATCAGGATCGACTCCTCCGCCTCCCCATGCAGCAGCCCAAACCTGAATTCCTGATTCATATGCGGTGCTCAGTTTGCTCAAAAGGTTCTGGTCGATTTCTATATCAACCTTTACACCAATTTTGTCAAGAACTTTCTGAGCATCTACGAATATTGAACCGGCAGGGTGATCCTTTGCTTCCGACGGAAGAGTGAACTTGAATGTAACCTGTTGTCCTGCTTTTTCATGGCCTTCCGGATACTTCATTATGTTATTAGCTTCATCATAAACATATCCGGCTTTAAGGAACAGAGCCTTTGATGTTTCACCTGTGCCGTCATATGGGAACATGTTTTCAGGATTATCGGGATATGCCCAAAGAACCTTTGTCATTGTACGATAGTTTACACTCGCCAACTCACCGTAGTGATCGTCCACGGCAAGCTGTACATTGAATGCATGGGCAAGAGCCTTTCTTACTTCAAATTCAGGAATTGCCTGGCCTTGAATGCCAATATAGCCGTATCCGTCATTGTCAACAAGAATATAGTCCAGTTTGGCGTAATCGCCCTGTTTTGATGTTATATCATTTATAATTGCCATGGAAGCTGAAGGATCGGAGTAATGAACCGTACCTGTCTTTACAGCATCAAGTTCAGCACCGAGAGTGATTTCCTGGTAACGGAAGGTCTTTATTTTCGGCGAACCCATCATGAAATTATCATTTGCTGTGTATGTTACTACATTGTCTTTGTATTCCTGGAATACATACGGACCTGCGCCAACCGGTTTTGAGTTCTTGGTTTTCAAAAAGTCCATAAATTCTTTGGAATCAAGGACAACGCCATATTCGTTAAGCTGGCCTTTGTAGCCATCTGTATAATAATGCATCGGAGCTACCACAACGCCTAATTTGAATATAGCGGTAGGATCCACACCATCGGTAACTACTTTAATATATTCTCTTTCAACTCCGTCATCACAAACTATTTTTCCGGATGTTATACCGCTTATGCTCTTAACTCCGCCTGCGGCTCTTCCTTCATTGGAAATGTATGCCTGGCATACATAATCCTGTATTGTCAGTTCTCCGGCTTTTTCATAGTTGATTCCGGCATCGGTCAAATCATATCCGTATGCGTCAAGAATGTTTTTCCAATAAATCTTTGCGTCTACGGTATCCTTTGACAAATCATATGAGTTGCCCATGCTGTCGGTAAATTTTCCGTCTTCGTCCAGTTCACCAAAGCCCCACATAACCATACCGTAAGCTGCCTGCAGGTTTGGATCAGAAGCCACCTGCTCTGGGGTGTATGGCGCGAAATAGGATGGAATATAGCTTACATAGTTTGTATTTACATAATCAATTATTTCCTGTGCAAAATTTTCTCCGGCCTCGTCCAAATATTTCCAGAATGCTTCCTGCTGTTCAGCAGTAACGCCACTGGCTGGATTAATAACCATTTCGCCGTTTTCACCTGTCTTGATTCCGGATTCCAGTATTTTGTCAACCATTTCAAGAACATCGGCGCTTGTTTGCAGGCGGTATTCCTTCAAGCCCTGAATATTCATGGTATAGAATGTGCTAATACCATCATATGCAGGATCGCACAGGACGTAAATTGAGAAAAGTACATCCTTCGCGGTTACAGGTTTTCCATCGCTGAAAGTAATACCGTTTTTAAGTATAAATGTGTATGTAGAGGTGGAATTGTCTGCACTTACTTCCTGCTTATAATCGTAAGCAAAACTGGGAACATTAATACCTGCTTCAGGAGCTCCGTACTTGTTATAATAAAGCAGTGATATCTGAGTCAGTGATATTACGTCACCGTCGTAACCGGATGTGTAGAAGAATGGGTTGAATTTTCCGTCCAATGTGCCCGTGCTTACAACAAGAGGTTTTGTTGCATTGTTTCCGGTCCTGGGTGTCTTCGTTGCGTCATACCTGTTAGCAGGAACGTCCGGAAGCACTTCCTTAGGAGCAGCTGTTGTTGGTGTTTGTGTTGTTGGTGTTGGTGCTGCAGTTGTGATGCTTGTCGTGCCCTGGGTGGGTTTGTTGTCACAGCCGGTTACTGATAAAGCAAATACAAATGCAAGCAACAGCACCAGGGTTCTGATTACGGCTTTGTTCTTCATAATTCTCCTCCATTCATAACATATTCTTTGTAAAGTGCTTTTGCTTCTTGGCTAAAGCCCAATAATACAAAATTATTAAATGCAGTTAAGTAAATAATAATTTTGCATAATCAACTTGTAAAAAAGGTGCTAAAATTTAACCATTCAGACCTTTGCACCTTTGCACAAATCTATATAACAAAGTATATCATCAATACTGAAAAAATTCAATTTATTAACGCAAATTTATTATGTTATGGAAAAATATATATACTTCAGAGCTTCTCGTTGGCTAAAATCCTCTTGTATAACACAATATCCGTAAAGCAGTGCCTTGGGACAGTTACTGTCATTCAAGCTAAAACAGATATTTAACATGATTTGAAGAATTCCAATAAAAGTTTATTCTCTGTTGCTTTTTGAATTGACAATAATATAAAACGCAGACTGTCTATTTATACCGGCTTTCTTTCAGAATTATTTGAAGCCCCAGATTTTTTTCCGCCGATTCGAGGGATACTCCGTTTTCCTCCATCAAAGATGTTAACAGAAAATTGGAGAGCAACTCATATCCGAACCTGCGAATTATGTCTGTCCCCAGCATATTTATAAGACGGTGCGGAAAACTGTATCCTATTCTGTACTGTTTTTTGTTTTTTGTGCATATTATCTTTTTTCCGGGTATATCCGCTTTTATCCCGCTAAAAGAGTGTATATCACTGCTTTCATCAAAGGACAGCCAGACATCGCTTCTTTCAAGGGCACCCAAGTCACCGGTATTGCAAACAGGAACACCCGTCTCTGTCATAAAATCCTCCCACCAGCCATTGTTCCCGCTGTTCTCAATAATATTTACATTCCTGAATCTTCTAAGCAAATCCCATAATTCTTTATTCTTATGCCTGTCCTTCAATCCGGTTACGCAAATTGACATCCTTTCGCATGCCAGGTGGCTGAGAGGTTCCATCCCTGTAAGAACATTAACCTGCCGCTCCAGGCTTACTTTCAATAAATCCCTGTGTCCGGCATTCCACCCGCCTTCCATGGTAGTTGCAAGAGTACTGTCAAAAAGATAATTCCTGATTTGGTTTTCTTTTAATATGTTAATCCAGTTTTGCAATATCTTCTTTCTGCCGTGTTTGTTTTTTTTAAAAAAATCATCAGGGTGCGGCATCCTGATTAAATACAGCATAAAACCATCGCTTATCTTTTTTTTGTCCACTGAAATCTCCGCAGCGGCAAAGCTTTCCATCCACTTTCTGAAGAATGCGAAAGGCCTTTTTTTTGCTTTCTCATTCCTGACCTTTTCAGCCAACACAATTGCACAAGCCATACCATACCTCAAATATACAAAATATTTAAACGTGAGAAAATAAATCGGATGTCCACACGTCATGTGCTTAATATTTATGGTTTTTATAAAAATTTATGATTATTGATTTATTTGGCTGAACTTACTTGGTGGGTCTTGTTACAAAGATTTTAAAGGTGATTAGGTCGGATATTGTGCAATAGCGGAAACAAGAGCTTCATTTGCAGGAGCTGGTAAGTTAAAGCCCAGGTAAGCCGAAACTTGCAAAAATGCATATGAAATAATAATGTATGTTGCATTTTTGCTCAAACAGTCGGCTTACTATTCTCCGCTTCTCTTTATACATCTTAAAGCTTCATTCCGCTAAAGTTATGATTCTTCACCAGCCGTTTTCAAGAACTCTTTTTACTTCTTTGGCAAGTTTTTCATTAATTCCCTCTACTCTGCATAAATCCTTTTCATCTGCCTCCCGTATTCTTTTAACGGAACCGAACTCCTTTAGCAGGGCTTTCTTTCTTTGAGGCCCGATGCCGGGAATATTGTCCAGCAAAGACTTTCTCTGTGCTTTTTGCCTGGTTTTGCGGTGAAATGTAATTGCATATCGGTGTGCTTCTCCCTGTATTAGAGCAATAAGTGATATTAGCGCAGGTTCTTCCTTCAAATCGACATCAATGCTGTCACTTACCAGGGAACTTGTTTTGTGCCTGTCATCCTTTGCCATGCCCAAAACAGGAATATTCAAATCAAGCTCATCAATAACCTCTTTCGCCGCATGGTAATGACCCATACCACCATCCACAAGAATAAGATCGGGTCTTTCGCCAAAACTCCTGTCGGAAGACTCTTCCTTAAGCCTTTTAAGTCTTCTGTAAAGAACCTCCTGCATGGAGGCATAGTCGTTCTGATTGTCCACATTTTTTATTTTAAATTTCCTGTACTGGCCTGTTGCAGCCTTCCCATCGACAAAAACAACCATACCTGCAACCATGCCGGAACTTCCGATATTTGATATATCATATGCCTCTATTCTATGAGGAGGAACTTCTGTATTAAGATAATGCGCCAATTTTTCAAGGGCTGCATTTACATTTCTGCTCCCCGCCAAATAACTTGATTTATATTTTTCATACTCTTCCTTTGCATTTTTAACGGCTAAATCTATCTGATGTTTTTTATCACCCATTAAAGGCACATGCAAACGGACTGATCTCCCGCGGATATTACGCAGCCATTGCTCAAGCATTTCCCTGTCTGATGGTTCATGTGTCAGTAAAATCTCCGGTGGTACTTCCCTGCCGTTGCCATAGAACTGGGTTGTAAAGATTTCCATAACATCACCATCGGATAAATCATAGGTTTGTTCAAGAATGCTGGTATATTTGCCCATTAATTTCCCGCCACGTACAAACAAAACAACAACTATGCTGTTAATTTCATCGCGGACTAATGCACACAAATCCCTGTCTTCCATCTTTGTTGAAAGAACCAGTTGTTTTGCCGTTACATTCTGCAGGCTCCTTATTTTGTCACGGATGGAAGCTGCTTTCTCAAAATCCATCTCATCTGATGCTTTCTGCATCTTTTCCTTCAGTGAATCCACAATATCTTCATGTTTTCCTTCCAGAAATCTGCACGCTTCCTTAACAATTTCATCATAACCTGCCTTATCAATTTTGCCGGCACAAGGCGCGGAACAAAGCTTAATATGATAATACAGGCATGGCCTTTGAGGCTTATCTGAGTTTATATTACGCTTACAGGTTCTGATTGGAAATATTCTTCTTAAAAGCTCTATTGTTTTGCGGGCATCGGACAGCTTTGTATACGCGCCAAAATATCTGGCGCCGTCTTTTTTAATAAGACGTGTTATGAAAATTCCCGGAAATGGGTCTTGTACGGCGACGCATATATACGGATAGGTTTTGTCATCCTTTAAAAGGATATTGTACCTTGGCTTGTGAAGTTTGATGAGAGTATTTTCAAGAATTAAAGCCTCGGCTTCTGTTTTTGTTATTATGGTTTCAATATTATGGATTTTTGAAACAAGGGCTCTTGTTTTCGGATCCTTTTCCTCTGTATTCTGGAAATACTGACGAACACGGTTTTTCAGGATTTTTGCCTTGCCCACATAGATTATTTTACCAGTTTTATCTTTCATCAAATAAACTCCCGGAGAATCCGGGAGATTTTGAAGTATCTCTTTTATTTTATCCATTAGATAAATCACTTTCCATTATTGATCTGACATTTCCCTTTCCGCAAAATTTACAAGATCCTGCAGTGCTATCTGCTCATCGCTTCCATCGGCAATCAATAAAACCTTTTCCCCTTTGCTTACACTAAGGGATAAAATACCCAGAAGGCTTTTTGCATTCGCTTTGCGATCACCTTTTTGTATCCAGATATTTGACTCATAACCGGATGCTTTTTGAATAAGCCTGGCAGCTACCTTGGATTCAAGACCGGACGCGTTTTTAATAACAATTTCCTTGCTTATCATTTTATTTCCCCCTGCTTATATTCACTATATATCTATTATAGTATACAGACGTGACTTGTTATACCT
>JAAYGP010000248.1 GCA_012727625.1 Clostridiaceae bacterium | reverse complement strand
CTCTTCTTCTGCGTACATTATGCTTGCAACGTTCGGCCCGGTGTTAAAATCTGAATAATCTGCGGAGTGAGGCGCCCCGTCAAGAAGAATAAACTTCACATGAGGATATTTTGTCTGTGCATGGTAAACAGAAACCTCAAACAGGAAACCAGGGGTTACAATAACCTTTGCGCCGCCTGTTACAGCAAGATCTATTGCCGCAAGATAGCCGGCATCTGATGCTTCCTCAGGTTTGTAATACTTATGCGAGATTTTGTTTGCCTTCGCAAATTCCACAACACCTTCCCAGGAACCCTGGTTAAATGATTTGTCGTCAATATTTCCCTTGTCCGTAATTAATGCAATTTCACTGCTTCCTCCGCCTTCACAACCGGCAAACAGTGTGCAGATAAGCACAAGAACCAGCAATAACACTGATGATTTTCTCATTTGATAACCTCCTTTAATTTACATATTATAACCAATAATAGTTTATCATTTGTAGAAATATTTTCAACTGCATAAAGTATGTTTGTCCGCTTTTTGACCGGTTTTGTCTTAACCATGCTGATTAAATCATGAGAATACGCTGAATTATTTAACCTGGCAATATTCTGTCCTCATAATATTCAGGTATAATAAAAAACCTGATTTCCTTGTCAGGACCCAGGCTTTTTAGCATTTGCTGCTGGTTATACAGCGTATTTATATTTCAATTTATTTATTATACTTATAGCTTTTTGAGCTTCCTCAAACATCTTTTCCCTCGTCAGCCAGACTACACTGGTAGAATAGCCCCTCTCTTTTCCGCAATCATTATAATTATCCATAATTTTGAATTTAATATAGCCACGTGTAATCTTAGGTTCTTTAAGCACAATATCAAGAATATCCGTCACCGGAAACTGTCGTTTTCCTTTTGTTAAAAACTGGTATATTACGCCGAACCAACCTTTACGCCCTATGCATACTGTATTATTTTTAAGAATAATTACTTGACCGTTTTTCCCCCTGAATTCGTATAAAACCCTTTTCATTGAGTTGCTCCTTTCGATCAGGCTATTTTTATTTCATTTACGGTGTTTTATAATCATTGGCGGCCTTGTTGCATTTATTTATGTTTTACATTCATTTCTATCATTTACCCCTTGATGATACTTATCTATATCATAATATTACCACAGGAGCTTTACACAGGCATTCTACAAACGAACTAAACTCGCTTGTTTTTTTCAATAAAATTAACAGTTTCAAAGTTTCAAATATACTTACTTGAGCTGTCAACTCACTTTTTCCCCTGAACAAACGCCTTTTCCGCCATATATGAGCTTCTTACGAAAGGAGCGGATGCAACATATAGAAAGCCCATTTCACATGCTTTTCCCCAAGGACTTTAAACTGGTCCGGATGAACATACTCCACGACCGGATGGTGGTCTGATGATGGGGCGAGATATTGGCCAATGGTCAGAAAGTCACAGTTCACTTTGCGTAAATCTTTAAATGCCTCCAGAACCTCATCGGTTGTTTCGCCCAGCCCCAACATAATACCCGATTTTGTAAAAATGTTTCCGTTCATTTCCTTTACTTTTCCAAGCAGTTCGACGGATCTTAGATAATTTGCCTGGGGCCGTACTTCACTATACAGCCTGGGTACTGTTTCCACATTATGATTTATTATATCCGGTTTTGCGTCAGTCACCTTTTTTAATGATTCGGTATCTCCCTTAAAATCAGGGATCAAAACTTCAATTGCAGTATCCGGGGTTTCTTTCTTAATTTCAGAAATTACTTTCGAAAAGTGTCCGGCACCTCCATCGGGCAAATCATCGCGGGTTACCGAAGTAATGACTGTATGCTTTAAGCCTAATGCAGCAACAGCATGGGCTACATTCACAGGTTCGTTATCATCAACAGGCAGGGGTTTTCCCTTTGAAACATTGCAGTATGTGCAGCCCCGGGTGCAAACATTCCCAAGAATCATGAAAGTGGCTGTTTTCTTTGCGAAGCATTCACCCCTGTTGGGGCATGCGGCTTCGTCACATACAGTGTTCAGATGAAACTTTTCAAGAATATCTTCAACAATTCCATGGCCAATGGTGGAACGGGCCTTAATGCGCAGCCATTCCGGTTTTGGCATCCTTTTTATGATGAATCACTCCCTCATAGCCAAATCGCGCTATTTTTACATTTCCGCATTCATAAAATTTCAAGTTTGAAATTTTATATAGTTTGGAGCCGCGTTAAAACTTTGGCAGAACATTTCGGCAGTCTCTCGTTTAAGCAGTTCCATATCCTGCTTTTTATCTGTAAGTTTCTCAACTGAGGTTACCCCTTTGTCGGTTAATCCACATGGGATAAGCCATTTGAAATGAGAAAGGTCTGTATTTACGTTAAACGCAAAGCCATGCATTGTTGTCCATTTTTTAACCTGGATTCCTATGGCAGTAATCTTGTCCGTTCCCACCCATACACCTGTGTAGGTTTTATCGCCTCTGGCAGCAGCAATTCCGTAACTTTTCCAAAGAAGCCTTATGAAAGTGTCTTCTATTCTTTCAATAAATAAATGTAAGTCTCTGCCCCAATGGTTCAGGTTCATCACAGTATATCCCACAATTTGTCCGGGCCCGTGATATGTAACATCCCCGCCGCGGCTGATTCTGTGAATTGAAACGCCAAGCCTTTTCAATTCTTCCCGGGGCAAAAGAATATTATCTTCCTTTCCCCTGACGCCAAGGGTTATAACCGGCGGGTGCTCCACTAAAAACAGCGTGTTCCGGGCTTCTTCCCTGAACACTTTCTCCCATTGATTCATTTGAATTTCAAGCGCTTTTTCATATTCCATATAACCTAAGTCGATTATGTCTATTTCCAAAAAACAAACCTCCGTTTCACCTTCACCCTGATGAAGCCGGCATATGTTTTGCCACTGAACGGGTTCACTTTTACTTTTGTTCGAATGAAGCACCATGCTTATTTTATATAATTAACCCGTAAACATCAACCTAATTTCCGGACCTGCAGCATCACAGAAATGAAATGTTACTGTTCACACCCTTAAATTACTTAACAGGTCAGATATTGTGCAATAGCGGAAACAAGAGCTTCATTCGCAGGAACTGGTAAGTTACTATATACATCTCTAAGCTTCATTCCGCTAAAGTTTCCTTATATTGCACAATATCTTTTATAAGACCCTGTGAACAGTAACTGAAAAAAGGGATAAAACACCGATGTCCGCACCGGTTTTCACCAGAAGCGGACATCAGCATCATCAATGTTAAGTATGTACTCAGAAGTGAAAAGAAAGTCTTTTTGAAATTTCAACAACCTTTCTGATTCTCTCATACGGGATACCGGCGGGTAAGGTGCAATCACCGCCGAGAATGAATTTGAAGCCTTTCATCATTTCAATAGTATTTTGAACTTCCTTTTCAATAGAGAAATAAAGTGAAAGAACAGCTATAAACCAGCTTATCAAATTAATCCTATATCTTAATGCTTTCTTTACGCCAAAAACTATCGAATTTCTTATCTTCTTATACCCCAACACTTTCATACTTCTTCATTCCTATACTCCATAAAATTTTCTGTAATACAATAAAAACAATGGTCCAAATACCGCCAATAATCAAAATGTTTCATGCATCGATACCAGTGTTTTAATCAGAGGACATATATGCATACTTGACATTTTTGGCCAGCCCGGCTGCTGGCAGGACGCAGCATGCCTTTTTGGCATTGAAAACCTTATTTATGAAACCTTTGATGATCCTGAGTGGGTTCATGAGTTTCTCGGAATCTTAAGGGATAAAAAGCTGAATTACGTTAAGTCTTTAAAGGGAGCCAGGTATGATATTCTTGAACTGGGCGGCGGAGATGCTTCATCCACAGTAATTTCACCGGCTATTTTCAATGAGTTTGTAGCTCCCTACGACAGTGTTCTCATAGCTGCCGCCCATGAAGCCGGGCAAAAAATAGTATATCATACCTGCGGCGGCATGATGACCATACTTGAAGATATAGCCGCCATGAAACCTGATGCTGTGGAAACCTTTACCCCTCCTGGTATGGGCGGGGATGCGTCATTAAAGGAAGCAAAAAGACGAATAGGTGATAAGGTTTGCATGATAGGTGGTTTTGATCAGTTCCATTTCCTTCAGAATTGCACACCAGAAGAAACCAGGGCTGAAGTACGACGGTGCTTTGAAGAGGCAGGAGAAAACGGAGGATATATCCTGAGCCCCTCTGACCATTTCTTTGATGCTGATGTAAAATTAATTAAGGCCATGGCGGACGAAGCTAAAAAGTGCGTGTATTAAAACATTAGGCAAATTTCATAAACGAATCCATAGTTTTCCCATTCATTCTTTATTCTTTATTTATCGGCTGATTGGTAACAGACCCCCGCCTACTTAAGAGGTGGGGGCTTTTTTATGCCTGTTAAAACCTGAAAAGACATCCTTACAGCTTAAAAACTTCCTTGTAAACCTGCCTGTACGGTTATCGTTACTGCGCCTGCAGTCCCGGTAAGAGCACTCCTTGTTCAAAAAACGGCATTGGGTTCACATAAACGTGATTAACCGATATCGCAAGATGCAAATGGGGACCGGTAGAGAAGCCCGTAGACCCGACTAATCCAATAATATCTCCTTTTTTTACCATATCCCCGGTTTTAACATTCAGTGAAGACATATGATAATACCACGATTTCAACCCATAACCATGTTCAATAATAATAGTATAGCCGGTGCCGATTAAATAATCTGCAATCAAAACTCTTCCGTGATTTATTGCCTTGATGGGCGCGCCCTCGTTCTGGCCTATATCCAGGCCATTATGCCTGTATGATGTGGGGGAATTGTTTACATATCTTCGTTTTCCAAAGTCATAAGGTCTCACCCTACCGCTTTCAACCGGCTGAATAAAAACTCCCTCCCAATATTGCTCATCGTCACAAACCGGCCTTAACGGGTCTATCTTCTCGGTGACTTCCCGGGCGCTTTCCTCATTTCTTGTGGCAGCTGCCACCTTTGGATCAATAACCAGATACTGTATAACAAATTCCTTATCCAAAACCTCCACTTCAAAAGTTTCAGAAATATCTCCCGCTGAAACATGAACTGAATATGTTTTGTTTGCTTTGTGGAAATAGCTTACCGGAAGCAGAGCCACCCTTTCCGACCCCCTGGCAAAAACATTGGGGGTAAAATCTATATCTGTTGTTATGGTCACATTTTCGTCCGGATTAACATGGTTAGCAGTGATCACCAATAACTCCCCCGGATAGGTTTGCAGTGATGAAATCCAAATTTCCGGCGGGTTATCAACCTTTATGTTGAAATCGTACTTTGCTTTTCCGTAAAAATCACTGTTTTTGTTTTTAAGCCATTCAAGCTCAAGGGTGCACTGATATATCCCGTCACTAAGGGAAAAGGAATTATTTTGCATGCCATCCGATTCAAATACCAACTTATCATTTTGTGAAATACTCCATTTAATATTGTCAGGCTTAAAATCTGACAGAATTTCCGGAAAGGATGAGTCTTTTACGGTTATGCTGATGTCTTCTTTACTATTGGATTCCCCAGGGGTTGAATCATAATAATTATTGTCGGTCTTTCTGTATTTCCATTGGTAGCTGACAGGTTCAGGTTTGTATTCACCTGAATTGTTTTTAAGTGTAACCACATGCGGGTTTCGGTTTGCGTAGACCGGCTCAAATACCTCCTCAGTCAGTAAATTGTTAAAATATTCCTTGCCAATTTTACCTGGCTTATTGCCTGTTATAATGAAAAGATTACTGTTTTCAAGCTTCCTGTCAAGATACATTGTGAACTCTTTGGAATGCTTTGGCTTATTACCCTCCAGAACAACCTGATATTCGCTTAAGGCATCGGAAGAAATTTCGTTTTCAGTTTGCTCCGCCATGTTAAACGCTTCAATGTAATATTCCATTTTCCCCGTATCCGTTATAACGGATACTCCGCCGGATTTATCCGTAATAGTTATTTGTTTAAACCTTGACGGCTTAAACTTAGTTTTTGAAAACAGCTCCAAACCATTGCAGCCGCTGAACAACAATACAATCTTAATGAGTAAAGTTAATAAGCATATTTGTATTTTAAATCTGACAAAAGAATTGAATTTCATAATAAATCCTTCACTTTACGACTTTTTTGGACAATCATATTATACCACAAAAATAAGCTGAACTTTAATTTTTATTACTCACGTCCCCAGTATCTGATCATTCCGTTACTGTTCAGAAGATTGAGCAAAAAGAGATGGGTATAAAAGAACGTTCAGTTATCTATTTTTCTTCCGCAGCCGGGGCAGAAATTGGGCTTGTTTTTATACTCTGAATTATACCCAAACCCAAAGCGTACAATGTCTGCATAATACCTCCAATGGCATGAGGTACACTCATACATTGATAAGCTTATTTGTCTTTCATTCTTTGACAATTCATTGTCGCATATTTCAAACTCAATTTTTTTTATAAATTTAGCTTTTGCAGAATACTTACAGTTTTTCTCCTGTTTTATTTTAAAGCTCTTTTCCTTAACTTTTTTATAGCGTGTAACACTTAATGTTCCTATGTCACTTAAACTTTCTCTATCCATGTTCCAGTACCATTTATGTAAAGCATTATCTCCCTTTCCAATATACTTGTTTCAGATTTATAAATCACTTTAATCTTTTTCCGGCAATTGCAATATTGAATGAGTATTAATTAATTACAACTTGTCTCCTGTTTCTATATTGGCAGGCATATTTTTAAGCATTAAGCAGATTTGCGCAGCGTATATGTTAACGATATTTAAGAATCTGTCAAGTTCAGTTACTGAAGTCAGGTGGTGCGTGTTTCATTTCGTTCGGTGCCTTCCCTGGCCAGTTCACCAAGTATTATTCCTGTCATAATATTTAAAACAGCTTGTTTTTGCTCTTTGCTAAGTTTTCTTTCAAGAAACATAAACTCTTCGTATTCGTTTTTTGTAATAGAATTGTCTAAACCTGTCATGATTCACACACCTCCGTGCAAATGGTTATATTTTCTATATTTCTTGCGCAATATCATATTATCTCATTGGTACTGCTTTGTCAATACTTTTTTATTCAAATATTGCTGCTGTAATACTAATGTGATAATATATCGTTGGAGGTGAACAACATGACCGTTAATGAGAGGGTCAGACTTGTTAGAAATGCTTTGAATTTAACTCAAAAAGACTTCGGAAACAGAGTAACTCTGGCACAAACCTATTTGTCCCAGATAGAAAAGGGAAGCAGAAATGTAACTGAAAAGATTTTTAAGATTATATGCCATGAGTTCAATGTCAATGAAGAATGGTTAAGAACCGGTAAAGGTGAAATGTTCAATTCATACGGTGATAATATTTTGTTTGATATTTCTAAAAAATACAGGCTTGACGAACTTGACGAAAAAATACTTTTGACATATATAAAACTAAACGCCAATCAACGCAAGGTTTTTAAGGATTATATAAAATCCCTGATTGACGATTCATTAACTGACAACATACCGGATAATGTCCTGGCATTTACCCGTATTAAAAGCGAAATACCTGCAGTATATAAAGTGGATGGCAAATACAAGGTACCTGTTATTGGCCGGGTTTCAGGCGGGCAGCCAATAACTGCCATTGAAAATCATTACGATACCATCGAAACTTCCATTAAGTGCGACCTGGCCCTGGAGCTTAAAGGTGACAGTATGGAGCCGGACTATCCCGACGGATGCATTCTGCTGGTAAATCGGCAGCCCATTCTGGAAACAGGTGAAGCGGGCATTATTTTTATCCTGAAAGACGCGGTAGTCACCGAAACCACTTTTAAGCGGTTTTATATGGATGGCTCAAAAGTGATATTGCGTTCCATAAATAGTAATTATCCTCCCCAGGAATATGATGCGATGGATATAATGATTTACGGAAAGGTAGTGGGGAAAGTATAGAAAGTATAACTGTTGACTGAAAAGACCAGCAGGAATAATTAATTCCCTGCTGCTGAAGAGGCTATCAGATAGAGTGTGTAAATAAAAACTCTACCTGACAGTTTGGATCCTGTATATCCAATAAAATATATGGATGCTATCCACTATAAAATACGAACCGATGGAAGGGTTATGAACAGGGCTGCCTGTATCTGCCTTGGAATAGATAAAGAGGCCCTGCCTGGCTTGCGAAGCTTCCCGTATAGTACATTTTTCCTGGAATTAGGTTTAAGAATAAAACTATAGGTAATAAATTTTTAAAGAAATATCCACTAATATAGTTTGCTATTCCCATTCAACTTTCCGTCAATCATTAATCTTCCGAATAACAAAGAAAAGCCCTTGAAACTCTTTGTTTTCAATGGCTTTTTATGGTGACCCACCGGAGACTCGAACTCCGGACACCTTGATTAAAAGTCAAGTGCTCTACCG
>JAAYGP010000247.1 GCA_012727625.1 Clostridiaceae bacterium | reverse complement strand
GACCCACCGGAGACTCGAACTCCGGACACCTTGATTAAAAGTCAAGTGCTCTACCGCCTGAGCTAGTGGGTCGTATTATGGCTGGGATGGCAGGACTCGAACCTACGCATGCCAGAGTCAAAGTCTGGTGCCTTACCGACTTGGCTACATCCCACCGTTTTAAAACGCAATCTCTATTATAAAGGCCGTGTTACGTTTTGTCAACGTTTAATTTCCTGTAAATTTTATTCAACCCGGTTCGGCTTTATGACGCTATATGATTCCGTCCTGTCCTGTACACAATGATAAAAATAAAAGTCAGTATCAGAAGTCGGAAACCGGAATCCTGTCACAGCTTCCTCCCTCTTTTTTCTGACTTTAAATTGGGGTGAATGGTGGGAATCGAACCCACGGCCTCCAGAGCCACAATCTGGCGCTCTAACCAACTGAGCTACACCCACCATGGCTTAAAAACAGCCTTTCGTGTGTGTTTACCGAAAAAGACACAAATGTATTTTAAGATATAACCGTGTAATTGTCAAGTAAAAAATAATACCACTATTTTACATATTCTAAGCTCTGAATAATATATCCTTAAAATCTTTCTGATTGTACAGTATCAGCAAAATCCTCAACAGAAACTATCTGGCTTTTCTCCATCCTTTCGGATACAGGTTTTTCAGCCTGTTTTCCTCAAATTTGCCCCAACCTAACGGAAAATTTTCAACTCCTATGCCTATATATCCCTTTTCACCCTCTAAGGTCAGGGTTTCTCCTTTTAAATATCTTAACAGCAACGGATCCACAAGAGAAAAAGACTTTCTCTTTTTTATTTCATTCCACTTCAATGACATAATAAATGACTGAGACGGTATGAATTTCCCGTGCTCAACACATCCCAGATACAAACCGGTTTTAACGGTTCTAAGTCTTTCCTCCGGCTCATATCCATTCGGCATTATGTGGAGCTCTTTCCCTGAAACTCTTAAATTGCCTTCAATCTTTTTATTCAGCATTTCGCCAATAAAATCATTAAAACTCCCTGGGGTATTGTTTATAAAACCGGTTGTCTTATCTTCCTGTTCAGCACTATTTCCGTCATCTTCACCCAAACGTCCGAAACATGCTGCAAAATGCCCCTCGCCCTCTGTCCTGTGAGGCCATAATCGCGCTGTTTTTAAAAGTTCCGGGTTACCATCCGCCCAATCAGCACGCCCAGGCTCTATCCCAAAGTATTTAGGGATTTCTTTTAAATATAAATCAGGATAATTCTTTAAAAAATACGCTATATTCTGTTCATTTTCCTCAGGATTAAAGGTACATGTGGAATAAACCATGGTTCCGCCCGGCGCAAGCATTTCGTAAGCCCGATCAAAGATCATCCGCTGAAGCACCTGCCACTCAGATACCTTATACTTTCTCCAGCTTCTTACAGCATCAGGATCCTTTCGGAACATACCCTCACCGGAGCATGGCACATCCAGCAGAATTTTATTAAAAAACCTTTCATACACCCTTGACAGGTTTTCAGGGGACTCATTGGTTATTACTGTGTTTATTACGCCGCATAATTCAATGTTTTTTTTCAGAGCTTTAATCCTTTTCGGATTTATGTCATTGGATACCATTAAACCACGATTCGCCATGTCAGCTGCCAATCTTACAGTCTTTCCTCCGGGCGCGGCACACAAATCCAAAACCCTGTCTCCCGACTTTACATTAAGCACCTCTGCGGGCAGCATGGCACTTGGCTCCTGAATATAATAAAGGCCGGCATGGTAAAAGGGATGAGTTCCAGGTCTTTCATCTTCATTAAGATAAAAACCGTCCCGGGACCAAGGCACAGGCGACATCTTAAACGGCGATATTTCAATCCATTTTGAAATATCTATCTTTAGACGATTTACCCTGAGACCCGATATTTTGGGCTTGGAGAATGATTCAATAAAATCGGAATATTCTCCCGGCTCCATTAATTGCTGATATTTCTTCTTAAATTCGTCAGGTAAATTCATTTTCTCTCCCCTGGTAATGCTTTAAATGCTCTTTTCTTAATTCCATTTTCTTCGGTGTCAACCACCCAATATTTTCTGAAGCTGCCTTCAAAATATTAGCTGTTGCCCTGCGTCATCGAAATTACCTGCGCGAAGGTGCGTACCCACCGGAACACACCACAAGCCTCGACCCGCATGACCACCCGCTACTTATACATGAACCTCTGAATACTAACATTGATGGTAAAAACCACTTTCTATGCACAATCTTGCGCGGCTGGCTGTTTTTTCATCACTTTTTAAAGCATTTTCAATAAACTTGGGATTCTCTTTGAAAAAGTTTATCATGAATCTGTCCGGATCTTCCATGTACCGGGTTATCATGGCATATTGCTCCTCGTTGATATATCCTTTATCAAGAGCTTTCTTAAAGATATCTTCATTTACCTTAACCAATGCATGGGAGGCTACCCCCAACTCTTTTAGAAGTTCGCTTCCGCCCTGCATCCTGTCTATAATTACAAAAGAATATTTCATGTGTCCGCCTGCCTCTTTAATGGCCGGAACCCACGCTCTTTCATAGCTTGAGGCACTCGTAATCAGGTCGGCAATATGTAATACTGAAGCATTTTCCAAAGACACCATTTTTTCTGTTTTGCCATTCTCGTATATAAATGCGTCCTTATCTTTGAAAACGGTTATGTGAGGTTTACCTAAAAGTTTGGATACGACAAGGGAAAAGAACCAATCCCGTCTTTCGCCCCCGGAGATATAATCAAAAGAATTATATGGAATTGATTCTTCGATATTTTCAATCAATGTGTCAATAGTGTTTTTAAAAATGGGGTCATTGCTGTAATTTTCTAAAACCAGGCTTATAAGATTGGAAGTACAGTTTTTCTTGTCCTCTTTTAAAACGTCTATTTCACTTAATAACGCATTTGCCTTTTCCTCACTTCCATACAGAAAGTGAGTGTTTATATAATAAGGGCCGATTTTCCCCGATGTGTACCAGAACGGGCTGTCTGCGGGGCAAACCCTTATAGCTTTCGTTTTAAACAGTCCCTCAATCAATTTATCAGCCGCTTTGCTCATAAAAAACCTCCGGTTAAATTTATTCATTCGGGAAAAACTTCTTTTTATACTCCACATACCACTCTTGATTTTTTATAGTGCTTGTTTCATCGTCCAGATGGCATGTATCTCCTTCTATATCCACAATAAATTTTTCACCATTGTGGTCAACAATCGTAACCGCCGTATTATCGCACCAAGGAACCTTAACAATATCCTCAAGGCTACAGTTTAAAAACCAGCACATAAGGGCCCGGATGGCTGTGCCATGGGTTACGATGCAGACATTTTTGCCTTTTTCCTTATCTAAAATGTCAGTCACAGCGTTAATAAGCCTTTTCTGAAAATCTTTCATGCTTTCGCCTTCAGGCATTAGGTGCATATGCGGCCTTTCTTCCCAGTTTTCATACTCTTTGGGAAACGCCTTTACAAGCTCTGACCATGTCATGCCCTCCCACAATCCGCCATTAATCTCTTTCAGATCATCCCGCTGGATTACAGGAAGCCCTTTTACTTCAGATATATACCTGGCTGTCTGCATTGTCCTCTTCAGGGAACTGCTGTATATCACATCTATCGGGACATCCTTAAGCCTTTCAGCCACCTGCTTTGCTTGTATATGGCCCTTCTCGGTAATGCTGGAGTCGGTCCAGCCATGAAACTCTCTTATTGCGTTCCCTACGGCTTCCGCATGGCGAACAATTATCAGCTTTGTTTTCATGAGTTCATCCTTTCTTTTTTCGTTAATTCCAGTCATAGTAAGCCTTACAACCAGGCTCATTACGTATTTTACGCTACAGCTAACATAACAGCCCGCCGGTCAGATCCGCCACCTTTGCAATATTATGCTTTTGCATATACTTTTCTATTCCCTCAATGGTCTCAACCCACACTCCCGGATTTACAAAGCCTGCAGTCCCAATCATCACCGCGGATGCTCCCGCAAGTAAAAATTCAATTGCATCACTGGCACCCGATATACCCCCCATACCTATAACAGGGATTTTAACCGCGTTTGCCGCCTGATAAACCATTCTGACAGCCACCGGTTTAACCGCAGGACCTGAAAGCCCACCCATAATGTTCGCGAGAACAGGTTTTTTTGTTTCTATGTCTATTG
>JAAYGP010000246.1 GCA_012727625.1 Clostridiaceae bacterium | reverse complement strand
ATATAATCCCATAACACTCGTATTTTGATCATATTCCAGTCACAATTAATTTCGAACTATTGTAAATCTATTCTTTTTACATACTTATATTTTTACTTTTTTTATACTCAATATAAATATTTATATGATGATACCATATAATTATATCTATTTAAGCCCAAACAGCGTTTTCCCCTGTTATATACCAGTAACACAAGTAACATATTCCGAAATAATACAACATGGTATATTGCTCTCTGAACAAACAACAAGACTGATGAAAATAACATATCAGTCTTATCTGAAAGCTATTCATAGCTTTTAGATAACTTTGTTTATATTATATCTCAGATTAACGCTTCTTCCTGTTCAACTTTATGCCAAGATATATGATTCCTGCACCAAGACCATAAAACAGGGCCGGAGGCAACTCACCAGTTTTTGGGAGCCCTGATGGAATAATTTCTTCTTCAATGATTTCTAATTCCGGTTCAGGTGAACCCTCGGGAACAGGTTCGTCCTCCACTTCATATACAGTATCAGTAATCGGTGTTGGTGTTGGTTCTGTCTGCGTCAGCTCTATGGATGTTGGTTCTCCTGATTTTTGTGTCGTAGATTCTGTAATAGTTGGTTCCGTGGGTATTGGCTCAGTTGTTGTCGGTTCTGTGGATTCTGATTCTGTTGGAGTTGGCTCTGTTGGCACAGGCTCCGTCGGAGTGGGCTCAGTTGAAGTAGGCTCTGTTGTTGTAGGTTCCGTTGACGTAGGATCGGTTGGTTCAGTTCCTGGTGTATACATAGTTATTATTTTCCACTTAACCTTAAGTGAAGCTGCCTGATATTCATTACCTGTTTCTTCACCAGGCAGATGAACAGTAATAAATACATCAAAGGAATCCCCTTTTGAGATCTGACCCAGTACTATCGGTTCTGACAAGCCGCTGGCTGAACCTTTGTTATACAGCACTTCCCCGTTTTCATGGGTGATGGTAAACTCCAATACATCATCAAGGTAACCTCTTTTACCATCAAAGGACTTACCAGGTATGTTTTCAACAATTTCGGCGCTCATCCATACCGGTAATGTATTTTCCCCGACACTGCTGTTACGATCAAGAGAAATCTTCATGGAGGAGGTTTTGGTATCCCCCGGCCCAAGATTGTCCGTTGGTACCAAAACATCTGATGTATATACCCTTAGACCTGTTTCCGATCCTTCCACCTCAACCGCATAAGCGTTAACAGTGCCTATTGCCATGGAAGCAACCAGGAACATCACTGCTATTAAATTATAGATGGCAGATTTTTTAGTCTTTTTATTCAAGGGTAACGCACTCTCCTCCATGCTAACTGATTATTACTTTTACAGAATTAATTTGTTTAATATATGTATGTTTATTTTAAATACTTTTCATTACAATTTATCGTGTTATTAGATAAGTGTTCTATTCCGCCACCTCAGGCTCTCTGTAGTATGAAACACCCCAATATTGATATGGTGCATCATTTGTTGACTGGATGGCTTCAACTATTCCGCCCAGATGGAATCTTGCTCCCTGGTATTCATTTGTGGTTTTTTCTCCATCAAATATTACCTTCAGTTCTAAATCGATACTGCCTGGTTCACCATAGTAACTTCCCTGTAAAGGATCACCTACATAATATATGGTGTAGTTGTTAAGGTCATGGAAGTCATTACCGCGATCCAGTTTGATTAACCATGGGCCTATTGTTTCATCTAATATACTGCTTTCCCACGGATCAATGTCCGCACCATTGATTACAAATCTAATGTTAACATTGTCATGAGGCAATATTTCAGGCTGAGTACCGGATAAGGGGTCTGCTTCACCTTTTTCCCAATATGCTTTTGGTTTAATCCTGAATACAATATTCTTGGTACCTTTGTTTTTAATTTTTAAATTTACATTAAACTCGTCTCCAGGATTAACATTATTATACTTTTCGTCCAAAATCTCTATACCTTCTGCCTCAATTTCAACTGTTCCGGCTGTGAAGGTTGCTGTGTCCGCATCGTCATCAGCAGTAAACCAAGACATTGTTGCGGCTGTAATTGTAGCAATGCTTACTGTAACCGCCAATAAAATTAATAAAATTTTCTTTTTCATAAATACACACTCCTTTAATGTTAATCTTTTTTTATTGTTTATTTTCCGGCGGCCAGGCTGCCATCTGTTTGAAGGCCCTTTAGCTTTGCGTCCCTGCCTTTCGACAGGTTTGCCTTTGTCAACAATACAATTGGTTAAATATATTTTATTTGTGAAAATTATTCAGTAGTCATTCAGGTAACATACCAGCCTGATTCCTCTTGAGCGCCATTTGATGCCTGTATCGCTGCAAAGGTAGCTGCAACAATAAAGCGTTTCCCTTGGTATTCGTTTCCGGTATCCGGACCGTCAAGGCATACTTTAATTATCAGTTCAACCGTACGATCCTCTTCTGTTACATCATCACCGTATGTTCCAGGAATGGATGGTATATAATAGAAGCAATCATCATCACCGGATTTTACCCATTCTGTCTCATCATCACGCAGTTTAAATGATACAACATCTGGTGAGAGATAGCACATTTTCCATGATTTGGTTTCTTCGTCATACTCATACCATTTTCCTGTTAGTTTGCCTCTGAGCCTGATAGCTTTTGTTCCAGTATTGGTAATCGTGTATACTCTTTCGTTTTCATCGCCTGGGTTCCAGTTGTCTTCTTCCTGAGTATGGCCATTAATGTAAACAGCATTTAGGTCAAATCCATCGACAGTTTTTGGATCATACCCGACAAAATCATCTTTGTTTGAACAATCTGTAATTTTAACGTACTTGATGTAACGGATGTCGACAAATTCGAATGTGAACCCACTGTATGTTTGATTCTGTACAAGATTTTTATTATCCGCCTTGCCTACATAATCCCAGTCATCGTCCAAACCTGTGTCGCTTACCCAAACATGAGCTTCCTCAAGCGGATATTTACCACCCCAGGTATCTTCAACAACGACTGCAAGCGTTGGTGCATATAAGCCATGATCAAACTCAAGTATAATAGTTCCTCCAAAACCGAGACTGCAGAAATTATTTTCGTCCTGTCCGCTTTCCGGTGCTCCGAGAGCATTCTCTGGATTGTTTCTCGGTTCTTTTACAGGTTTTCCGTCTATTCTGGGTCCAGGAGAATATTCAACCACCCTTACCGGATAGAAAGTTCCGTCAACAGTATCCGAACTGCCCGGTTCTCCTTCATCCGCAACAACTTTTCTGCCTGCCTTAATGGAAACCGTACCTGCTGTGAAAATAGCATTGCCTGCTTCATCGTTATGAGTAAACCATGCCATTGTTGCGGCTGCTATCATGGCTACAGACAGGATTAATACCAGAACATTCATTATTATCTTATTCCTCACGCATTCCCCCTCCTTTCCTTAAAAAGTTATATAATCTTAATCCCATGCGGGATTTGAATTATTTGCTGCCTGAACAGATTCCAATAACAATGACAAATTGTAATCTGCGCCTAAATATGAGGGAGCAAGGTTTGACAGGGTGGCTTTAAAATTAACGGTAATCTCCTCATCAGGCTGAACTGCACCATTGTAATAATAATAACCGTCCTCTTCATCCCAGTCATCCGAGCACAAAACCCAATCAACGGCAGGTTCCGGGTCGTCTTCGCTGATTTCATATCCGCTGTAGTATACTGCCGTAAGGACTGTTTCGGGCAACTCGTTTTTCGTCCATCTGTTGTTAAAACTAATTCTGACATAAGCTGGTTGGGTGCCTGAGTTTCTAAATGTCCAGGATATTTCCTTTGTTTCGCCTGGCTCCCAGTTATCCCAGCTGTCATTTATGGTCGGCCTTTCTATATCCACCTTAAGTATGCCGGTGGTAAAATGCATCTGATTATCTTCAGATTTATCAGTAAAATACGCAAGTGTAAAACCGCTGACCAATATAATACATGCTATAAGTAATATTAATAAGGATAATGCGTTTTTCATTGCTGATCCTCCTGTCCTGGATCATCCCTTAACAATTCATCTGCTTTTTCCAGAAGTTCCTCAATTGTCGGCATTTTTTCCTTCTCTTTCTCTTTTTCTTTCTCACTTTCCTTTTTAATTAAACCAATAATCTGAGTGAGCATTATAATAAGTGCGGGAATAACAACTACAATAAGCAAACCCTGCTTTGTTCGCACAAAACCAATAAAATAACCCAATAATGGTATTGCAACCGAAACTGTTCCAACCACATGATCTTCTGACACCGGTACAGGATCATCTATATTATTTGCGTCCCCTCTGGTTATAAATTTGCGTTCACCGTCTTCGTCCAATATTCTAACCACCCTGTGAGTCGTTGCGACCGAATCATTTGGTCTGCGGTATGTGATAATATCATTAACCTTAATTTTTTCCTTCTCAACAAGCCTTATAATTAACAGGCTTCCGGTTCTAAAGGTAGGGCTCATGCTGTCGCTTTTAACAATATATATCTGGTGATTAAATATTGTTGGAGTTTCGTTGCTTTTAACTCCCCTGAACATAAATACAAGCATATATATAATAAGCAAGCTTAAAGCAACAAGCAGAACATTGCTTAAAAAATTCAGAATAACCTTTATTATAGACTTCTTTTCGTTTTTTTCAGTATTTTCAGCGTTTTGTATGGTTTGCTGCATTTCCATAATGTCTCTCCTGTCGTTAATTATTCAGTAATTTTATCGTAAGCTGCCTCAGTTACCGATAAATTCTGATGTGTCAGGCCAAAATCCGTATCAATTTTATATACATCGTGTGTAACCGTTATCTTGTCCTCACCGGTTCTGTCGGTACTATATCTGAATATGGCATCAGTTTTGTAAACAGCCGATTTATGGATGATACCAACTGCCATTAGCATCGCAAATATGGCTGAAGACAGCTTTATTCGTTTTCTTATAATATATTTCCTTTTTCGCTTTTCAAGCTTTTCCCTGATCATTACTGTTACCCACTCCTTGATCCGGATCCTGTCGACTGTTGAATTTGCTGAAGCTCTTGTATAATTCCATTGGTACCATTCCATGAACGGAATTCCTTTCTGTCTGAGACTGCTTCCTGCAACAATAGTATTAATTCCATCATGCTACGAAAATAAATAGTTTTTTTCTCTTCAAGCCACTGTATTGACCCTTGCAGGCTATGATTCTGCTTGTATCTCAATTTAATGTGAAAAGAACTGTTTTTTATTATCGTATCCTCGTTATTCTTTCTATCTTGCATAGAGCCATCCAAAATTTTCATTTGTTTCATGTCCCCCAACGTAATGTTATATTCTATACTTAAAATTATAATAAGCTTGATCTTATATCGCTCTTTTTTCACTCACATGTCAGTCACAATCGGGTGTTTTTACGGTTTTGCTTTATGCTGGTTATTCACCTTGCATGTGCAATCATATCAATATAGCTGCACTTTAATGGTTTTAAACTATGCCGGTTCGGGATTTGTCTGACATTTAAGACTTTACAACAAATTGAAGAAATGCCTTTTGATCAAAAAAAGCCGCATTATTTGCGGCTGAACTCAATATCAGATATGCGGGAGGTCCTGTTTATGGAAGAAAAGTATGAAACTTAACTTTTATATCAAAATCAGAGCAATTATAGTTGGATTGGAATTGCTTTATTATCCGATCGGTAACAACCCTTACTCCTTTATAATCAATCCTTGGCAGTAGAACAAGCAAATACCTGTCATTCCATGTGGTAACCACATCGCCTTTGCGTAATGATTTAATAAGGAATTTGCGAAATTCAATAAAAATGCTGCTGTTTGCATTTATATCCGAATTATCCTTGCCCTCAAAGTTGAATGACACGGGAAGAACAGGCTCATTTGCCCTTTCATTCCGTCTCTTTTCAATTATGAACAGAGAACGGAAAACTTTGGGATCGCAATAAAAAGCACCGCCTTTATTTTCATCCTCAACGTATTCGTCTATGGTTAAACCGTTGTCTATCTTATACCGATCGTCTTTAAGGGTGTGATATATTCTTTGCATTTCAACAGTGGGTTTAATCCCAAACTGCTTATACAGCAGACTTGTAATGTATCCATAATGTTTTCTCGCCTCACTGATTTTACCTTTTTCAATCAGGCTTTCCATTAAGCTTATATGGAATTCTTCCTCGTAAGGTTCAATTTGAATAGCTTTCTCACAGATTCGTATACTGTCATCGTATTCTTTTTTCTGTTTGTAGATATTCGTTAAATCATTTACGGCCTGTGTAAACAGTCTGCGGTAATAATTCCGCTTTGGAATTACCCAGTCCTCGTATACAAGTTCAGGGAAATAGTCCCCGCGATACAGGGATATTGCTTTTTCAAGGCAATCAGCAGTTTTTTGTAAACATTCGTATTTATGTATATCCGCTTCATGAAGGTACTGTTCAAATATGTCGGTATCCAGAGCAATATCATCCGGTATATACAATGAATAGCAGCCGTTTGAGAACAAAATATTACAGCCGTAATTGCTGAAGATTTCTTCACCATTCAACAGTTTGCGAAGACGATATACTAAATTTTGCAATGTATTTTTTGGGTTTTCATAGTTTTCATCCGGATAAAGATTTTCGAGAATAGTTTCCGGCGGCATTCCCATTCCTTTATTTGCCAGTAAAAACTTAAACAGATCCCAAAGCTTTGTGGATTTAGCTGATGGTAAATAAACACACTCGTTATTTCTACATATTTCAAAACTGCCCAAAGTATGAATAGTAATTTTCGGCGTTGCGTCCGGACTATTATTTTTTTCTGCTATCATTCTATAACTTCCCTCCGACATACATACAAAAGAAATAGATTCCCATCTGTTTTTATCTGAAAATATCTTTCTCCTGCATAAAATTTGACTAAACAAATCATAAAAACATAATTAATTTTATAGTGCTTTTTTGCTCCCAACAGGTAAGGAAGATATTGTTTTTACCTGCCAGGTACACAATTGTTAATCCGCCAAAAATCTCCGTATTGTATTACTGAAAGATGTAATAAAAGACCATTGTCATGCATTTAAGTATGATTGGCAGTGTGTATTACATATAATTCTATATTCAGTTTTTATTTTTCATTCGATTTTCCGTAATCATTTTGCTTGGTAATAATCCTATGAGCATACTGACTAAAATAAATACTCCGTATTTATATATTTAAAAACAATAGCAGAATTAAATAAATATATAAATATCTTTTATGTTGTTTGTCAAAGGTAATTCAGCATTGAAAAAATGAATGAAAAGAAATCCCCCCTTAATATTATATATATTTCGCAGATTATCCATATGGTTGCATCAGAAATGGATAAAACCGATAACACAACTGTTATCACGTATAATAATACTAACATATTTTTTTCATTATGCAAATAGGATAGAAGAAAATTATCCCATTTGTAGCCAGAATTTTTTTATTTCGAAATACCGAAAAACGCAGTTATAGAAAATTTGAATCCGCTGAGTTCTGCGGCCATCTACCTTTTCAGCCTTGAAAAAGCTACTATTGAAGAAAATGATGACGGATACTACATTGAATATGGGGATCGTACTAAGTGTGTATCGACCTTGGAAACGACAGATGGGAAAAAAATATTTGATCATACAAAGCCATTAACCCTAATGACTTTACTAGCAAAGCTTAGTACTCAGGATTCCGATATTATTTTAGATTTTTTTTCAGGTTCAGCCGCAGAAATTCAAAAAAATATACCTGCAGAATATCGAAGCAGTATGCCTGTTGGCGACTGCTTGAATATTGATATTAAAATGTAAACTGGTACAGGAAAGACTTACGTTAATACACATACTATATATGAGCTTCATAAACGTTACGGACTTGGCATTGTGTGAGTATGTAAAGAGGAATGGAACTATTAATCCAGAACATATTAATGAAAATTCTGTCAGCATGTTTATCCAACAATTTTATGATTGGAGAAGCAATAATTTGCAAGGTCGATTCCATTATACAAAAAGTAATACGCCAGTTGGTGCAACAGCACTCGCCTATTCAGACGGTTCTCCACGTGAAGATATTGTGCAGGGACGTATTGGCACAAAAGCTACCCGAGACAGAATCGCAAAGCGCATGAAGGATAACAAGGACGAACTGAAGCTAGTCATTGTGCGTGATATGTGGCTGACCGGTTTTGATGTGCCCAGCTTGCACACCATGTATATAGACAAGCCCATGCGGGGTCTCAATCTTAT
>JAAYGP010000245.1 GCA_012727625.1 Clostridiaceae bacterium | reverse complement strand
TCCGGCATAAACGGATCACAAATACTCAGTGCCCTGCATTCCCTTTTTTCCTTGTCTGCAGTGAAGTATTTGTTTCGTATTGATGTTGTTTTTGCAGACTCTTTCCAGAAAACATCCGCTTTAAGGTCTTTAAAAAAATCTTCAACGCCGGCATCACGGGGATTGAACTTTGTAAAAACAGCTGCCATGTGGCCTGATTTGGAGGCAGCAAACCCCGACTGTACAACTGCTCCGCCAAACTCATGACGACTGTTTTCAAGATGATCAATATTGCAATCCAACGAAACAGGACCTATGATCAGAGTGTCATAATTTTTCATAAATCTGTTCCTTCCGACATATGTTGTTTAAAGAAATGATGTACCAGGGTGTGTGATCAAAAAGTTTCCGCAAACGTTTACAGTAAATATTATATACGCTGCTTAATTTATTGTCAAGGATCAACAAATTTTTAACAAACGCCCTGCATAAATACCATTGCTGTTCACACCCTGACCTGATTCAGGTTCTGAAAAAGCCGCCCCGGATATTGGGCAATGACGGTCACTGTTCAAAGGTTCTTAAAAAGGATATTGTGCGATAGAGTAAGACTTTAGCGGAATGAAGCTCAAAGATGTATAGAGGGCTTTAACTTACCGGCTCCTGCATATGAAACTCTTGTTTCCGCTATTGCTCAATATCTGTCCTGCTAAGTAACTGAATCAGGGTGTGAACAATAACTTAACTTACTCGCTAAGTATTTCAGAGGTTTTTACCGGACGTCGTTCCAACAGGGATTTTTTTGCAGCCAGGCCTATAATAACAGGCTTTAACCCGTCAATACCGGTTACAGGTGTTTCCTTGTCATACCGCAGGGCGTCAAAAAATGATATCACTTCCTCAATATATGAATCCTTATACCTTTCCAGGAAGAAATATTTCGGCTTTTCCGCAACAACAGCCTCTTCATTACTGAGAACTGCAGTAGACGGGGTGTCATTGGAAACTGTAACACATCCCTTTGAGCCGAAAACCTCCACCCTTTGGTCATATCCATAAACGGCTTTTCTGCTGTTGTCGATAACACCAAGGGTTCCGTTTTCAAATTTCAGTGTGATAATGGCAGTGTCAACATCTCCGGAATCACCTATGGCCGGATCCACAAGCACGGCTCCCTGGGCAAACACTTCTGTTACCTCGCATCCCGAAAGGTATCTGGCCATATCAAAATCATGAATTGACATATCAAGAAAAATCCCGCCGGACACCTTTACATAATCCAATGGCGGCGGCTCCGGATCTCTTGATGTAATTTTAATTATATGAGGAACACCTATTTTGCCTTCCCTCACTATGTCATGCACCTTTTTGAAATTATGATCGAACCTTCTGTTAAACCCGACCTGAAATTTGACCCCTGCCTTATCCACCTCTTTCAATACTTTTTTGATCATTGAGACATCCAGGTCAACAGGTTTTTCACAAAAAACATGTTTTTTGGATTTTGCCGCCTCTATAATAAAACGTGAATGGGTGTCTGTTGAAGAACAAATAAAAACAGCATCTGTTCCCGGATCGTTTAAAATGTCTCTGTAATCACTGCTTACTTTTTCTATGCCGAGGTTTACGGCCCAGTCTTTAATGGAATCAGCATATATGTCCGATACTGTTTTAATTTTAACGCCCGGTACATGGTAGGTAATATTCTCGGCATGCAGTTTCCCTATTCTTCCGGCGCCTATAATACCAATGGTAATCTGCTTTTGCATCAATTCCCCTCCTTATGTGGTACGACTGCCTCATTTGCCGATGTAAGATCGGCATATGAGTAGGGATCAATTCCCCTCCTTATGTGGTGCGAACTGCTGCTTTTGGGATATTGCCCATTTCCTGCTTTTTAAAAACTGTTTCAACAGGCGGGAGTATTGGATTTTGCCTGAAAATCCGGTAAGGAGAGAATTACGGAGTTTTTACCCGCCGCCTGTTGCGAGATATGATTTATAGTTTTGTGAACACTCCTATTGGGGGCAACTCATATACGGATTTCCAGCCATCACTTAAAGGTTCTTTCAGGAACGGTTCCATCTCCTTTTCAGTTCTGAGGGTGGTTTTTTCTATTGGAGGTACTGTTCCCGCGGGGAAAGCCTCAAGAATCTGATCATGCACAAGCGTAAGATACCTGAGTATCGCGGCAATTGGCCTTTTTGCCTTTTCAACGGATGCCAGGCTTGGTTTTCCAACAACACCCTCGGGTGTGGCAGCCCTTTCAATTGCGGCGTGCCCTTCGCCTTCCGACCATCTGTGAGGTCTTCTGTACGGCTCGACTGAGGTGTCAAAGTGACCGTCCGGTAAAAAGCTTTCTCCCTGGGCATCCTGGACCACAGACATATCAATCATGTCTTTAAAAAGCAAAAGACCCACGGAGGTTTCGCTTTCATCGGCATGAATAAAGTTTGTTTCAAGACTGTCCTCCCTGTTAACCGGATAGAAAAATTCCCTTACAGCCCGGTGCCAGTCAAGAACCCGGAAAATACCCGGAAGGTGGAACCTTTTCATAAATTCCTGTACTGCGGATTCAAGCATCCACAAATGCCCATGATTGTTTACCATGATGATTTTTCTGAACCCGTCATTCCATAAGCCAAGCATGGTGTATATCAGTGTTTCCACAACAACTTCATGCGGCATTATTACAGTCCCGGGCATACCCAGATGATGATACGGGTGTCCGCCATAATTCAGCGGCGGGAATGCAAGTGTGCATTCGCATCCGCGTTTCGCGGTGTAACGGCGGACCCCTTCAAGGATTTGCGTAACCATAAACGTATCAAGACCTGAATTTGCGTGAAGCCCATGGTTTTCAGTACAGCCTATGGGAATAAAGCATATGTCGTTTTTCTTCCGACGTTCAATTACTATATGTCTTGGTGTGTTTTGTATGTATGTGCCGGGTTTCCCCAGCTCGGATTCCGATGGGATATCATATTCTTCCAGGACTTTATCAATCTTATCCATAGACATATCCCAGATTTCTTTTTTTAATCTTCCGACGGAATTGTCTTCAAAAATTATAGCAGGATTATCTGTGAACAACCATTTTTTAGTATCCTTTGCCATATTTATTTTCCTTTCTGTAATATATTTTGCAATACTTATTTAATAAATCTAATTTTTATGCTTTCAGACAGGTTAGAGGTGTCCTTGCCACAGAGCGTTCCGGAATGATGGATTTATCCTTATTTAGGGAGCGTTTCGACAGGTTTTGCCGGGGGACGTTCCGGTGAGTACGCTCCTTTGGTACGCCCCCCGGCTGCACAGTGTTATTTTCAGTCCATGACACAGGTAATTTTACATTCGCTCCTGTCGGTTCTTAATGCGACAATATTCTCAGGAACCTCATCCAGCGTAATTTTCTTTGTAATCATTGGCAGCATATCCATTCCGGATGCCATACACTGTATGACCCTCGGGAAAGTTCCGTGACCTGAGTGCCCCTGTGCGCCTACTATTCTTGCCCTTCTTACTTGCAGAACCTCACCTGTTACCGGCATTTTGGCATCTGCCCTTGCCACAACAACCACCGTGCTGTTTAATGTTCTTCCTTCCCATATTGCCTGTTCAATTCCCGGATACACCTCCGTGGGAAGACCGGTGGCCTCAAGATATAAAGCGGCACCCATTCCGTTTGTAAGTTCCAGCACTCTTTCAGTGAAATTCTCTTTTAACGGATCAATAATAAAGTCCGCCCCCAGTTTTCTTCCTATTTCCGCCCTGTTTTTACTTGGTTCGGAAAGGATGACCCTTGCAGCGCCTGCCTTTTTAATAATCGCGCATGCAGCAAGACCGACAGGACCTCCGCCACATATAACCACATTGTCACCGGGACGGATTCCGCCGCCTCTTTCAATAACAGCGTTGTAAGCGACACTGGTAGGTTCAACCAAACTTCCGGCAAGGAAGCAATCCAGTTCATTTTTATAAACATTTTTCAAATCTTCTATTCCCCAGAGACATCTTGCCGGCAACACAATGTATTTCGCAAAAGCGCCATTTACGTTAAACCCTATTTCATTAAGCCTTTCGCAGTGATTCGGCCATCCGTCGGCGCATGGCTGACAGCTGCCGCACCATAGCATTTCTTCCGCGCAGACCCATTCACCGCCCTTAAAGCGTTTGTTGGTCTTTTTATCAAATGCTTTTTCACCTGCTTCCACCACAATACCTGATAACTCATGCCCCAGAATGGAAGGAAATCCGGTAAGACCCGGGTAATATATATATCCATCGTCGTCGGGCTGTGCCATATGTACGTCACTTCCGCATATGCCACATGCCTTTACCTCAATCAGAACTTCCTCCGGACCCGGCCTGGGTATTTCATATTCACGAATTTCTATCCTGGGATTTCTGTAAACCTGACTTCCCAGATATGTCTGCTTTTTGTAAATGTCCTTGGGCCCCAGCTTAAAACCTGGCTTCGGATCCCAATCAGCTATCAGCGTTACGCCTCTCATTTTCCTTTCCACAAAAATTCACCCCTGTTCATATGGTTTTATTTTAAATTTTTCCGTATACGTTTACGGAAAAAATCAAATTACCCCGTCTGTATGCTTTTGAAATTTTATAATGCGGTTGCCGGTAAAATGCAGATCAGAAGCTGTTGTTCCAATGTTTTAGGTATAACGAATGTCCTCTCCGAAAGAATATTTTTATTATATAATGGTTATTCCTGATGTTGAATGACATAAATAGAATATCAAACGTTTACGGATAAGTCAAGATATACTCATGCAATAAATTGTGCAATATTTATAAAATAACTGCGGCGCATTGGTTCTGTTTTATATATATTGTGCAGCATAAGAAAATATAAAATATTAAAGATATTAAAGAACAGATTTGCATGTGGAACGGATCTTCAATTCAGGCTGTATAATTCTTTGCAGCCCTGTGTGAATATCTTTGTTTTCCAGCTTCTCAAACAGAATCCTCACCGATTCTCTGCCGATATTGTCTTTCGGTTGCAAAACTGTTGTAAGCCTTATTTTCGGAAGTGAAGCATAGGG